>JBEBJC010000100.1:0-14275 GCA_040080105.1 Myxococcota bacterium | reverse complement strand
CTCCAGCTCCGCGGACGCCGCCCGCGCGCGCTCGAACGACCGGTGGTCCTCCCGCAGGCCGAGCGAGCTCCAACCGGCTTCGGCGCCGAGGCGCGCGAACCACGCGGCGTGGGCCCGCTCCCATTGGTCGCGCCGCGCCGGCTCGGCGGTCTCGGCCGCCCACGGACCGAGCGCGACGTACTGGCGGTACACCCCCTCGCCGACCCGCCGCAGCAGGTGGCGGGACGCGAGCCGGTCGAGCGTGTCCCCGATCGGCCGACCGGCCACCGCTTCGGCCTCGGCGCGACCGAACGCGCCTGCGAACACTGTCGTCGCCGCGAGCAGCTCCCGCGCGCCTTCGTCGAGCAGCTCCCACGACGCCTCGAACGCGGCCTCCAGCGTGAGGTGGCGTTGCGGGACGTCCCGCCGCCGCGAGCGGAGGAACGCCACCCCACCTTCGATTCGAGACAAGATCGCCGCCGGAGACGCGATTCCGGCGCGTCCGGCCGCGAGCTCGATCGCCAGCGGGAGCCGGTCGAGCCGCTCCACCAACGCGGTCAGCACCGCGGGGTCGCCCAGAGACCGGCTGTCCCCGGCCGCGTCCGCGGCCCGATCGACGAACAACGCCACCGCGGCGTCCACCGCGAGCGGCGGCACCTCGACCACGTGCTCGCGCGGGGAGCCGGTGACCGAGCGGCTGGTCACCAGCACCGCCGCGCCGCCGCACACCTCGTCGATCCACTGCCCGATCGCGGGGATTTGCTCGGTGTTGTCCAGCACCAGCGCGGTCGGAGGTCGGGCGCGCAGCGCGCGGCGCAGGTGCGGGTCGTCGGTGCTCGGCGGCAGTCCCAGCGTGGCCCCCACCCGCTCCGCGCACCGGTCGGGGGTGGTGGCGCTGCTGAGATCGACCCAGCCGACCCCTCCGGCGTACCCGTGGTGAACCAGGTCGGCGACCTCCCGCGCGAGCCGGGTCTTGCCGACGCCGGGCGGCCCGACCAGCGAGACTACGCCTCCCACCCGCAGCTGCTCGGCCACCGTCGAGCGCAGGTCGTGCCTCCCGAAGCCCGCGTCGCGGTACGGGGCGGCCTCCACTTCGACCGGCGCGCGCGCCAGGCGGTACCCGCCCCCGAACACGGTGATCAGGTTCTCCGGCTCCGCCGGGCGGCGCTCGATCTTCCGCCGCAGCCTGCGCACGACCTGATCGAGCGCGCTCCGGCCGAGCTGAGGGTCGGACGCCAGCTGCTCGCGGCTGCGCGGCTGGCCGCGAGCCGACACCAGCAGCCGGAGGAGGGCCTGCTCGGTCGGGGTGAGGGCGTGGCACCCTGCCTCCCCGTACACCCGCCAGCTCACCGGATCGACCCGCGCCCCCACCAACCGGATCACGTCGTGCACCGGTCACCCCGCCGCGGCGAGCGCCGCGCGGACGATGTCGGCCCGCTCGCCCGGCTCGGACAGCGCCGCGGTGATCCACACCAGGTTCTCGTCGCCCACGGCTTCGGTGAGCACCGCGGGCAGCCACCGGCGGAGCTCGTCGAGGTCCCCGTGCCGCAGCAGGGTCGGGATCTCGAGGTCGCGCAGGCCCGCGTTCCGCAGGCGCTCCAGCAGCGGGCCGCGCACCGCCGCGTCGGTGAGGTCGCACACCGCGGTGGCCGCCGCGAGCAGCGAGTCTTCGACCGAGCGGCCGTGTCCCCCCGGGTCGGCCTCCAGCAGCAGGGCGGTGTCGTGGCCGTCGAGCCCGCGCACCACCAGCGGGCCGAGGACCCGATCCGCGAGCGCGGCGGTGAGCCGGGCCCCCTCCCCGATGGTCGAAGCCTCGGGGTTCTGGATCAACGCCGCCGCGAGGCCGATCGCCAACCGACGCTCGAACCGCCCCTCGCGCACGAGCGCCATCACCCACGCCGCGGGCCGCGCCCCGGGGACCACCGTCCCCGATGCGGCGCCGCAGTCCGACCGCACCAGCGCCGCCAGCGCGGGCGGGTCCGCCACCACCCGATCACCCACCGTCAGCGGAAACGACATCTGGGTCAGCCTCGACTGCGGCGGGAGGGGAGCCCGCCGTCCGATCGGGTTCGGCCAGGGCGTCCCCGTCGCCCCGGCGCTGGTGCGGGTGGTCCTCGAGCGCGCGCAGCGCCCGACGGTAGTGCCCGAACGTACCGCCCGCGCGCCAGCCCTCCCACATCGCGAGGCCGGCAGCCGGTCCTCCTTGGGCCAGCTGGTGCTCGATCCACGCCCACCGGGCGGAGGCGGGTCGGATCTCGACCGCGCGGCCGACCCCCTTGCGCAGCCGAGCGAACCGGTCCTCCACCACCCCGATCCCGGCGAACGGCTGGCGGTCGAGCGGGGTCTGGGCCTTGGCCACGAACGGAGCCACCCCCAGCGCCAGCCGCGCCGGCCGGGCCGCGGCCGCGAGCGCCACCGACTCGGCGATCAGCTGGTCGACGTCCTCGTCGGTCTCGCCCGGCACGCCGAGCATCATGTACAGCTTCAACGTGTCGTAGCCCAGGCGCGCGGCCTGCTCGGCGCACTGCTCGAGGTGCTCGCGGGTGGTGCCCTTCTTCAGCTCCCGTCGGAGCCGCTCGGACGCGCCGTCGCTCGCGGTGGTGAGGGTCCGGGCGCCGCTGCGCCGCAGCAGCTCGGCGATCGCTGGCTTCTTCGCCAGCCGATCGGCGCGCAGCGAGCTCACCGACACCTGGCGGCCGTCGCCGACCAGCACCTCGAGCAGCCCGACCAGATCGGGGTGGTCGGAGATCGCGGCCCCGACCAGGCCGACCTTGTGCGCCTCCTCGGGGATCAGCGACAGGATCTTGTGTCGATCGACCAGCCGCATCCCGCCGTTGGTGGTGCGGCGGAGCACGCAGAACGTGCACATCCGGTGGCAGCCGCGCTCGCCCTCGATCAGGAACATGTCCGACAGCTCGGCGTCCGGGCACAGCCACGCGGACCGCGCGGGCAGCCGGGCGTCACTCGCCTTCGCCATCGGCGGGACCGGGCCCCCGCGCTCCGGGACCCACCCGCCCGGCAGCGCCTCGATCGCGTCGAGCCACACCTCCCGCGGGCCGTGGGCGGCCTCGATCGCCGGCACGATCGTGTCCTCGGCCTCCCCCAGCAACAACGCGTCGGCGAACGGCGCGAGGAACGTCGGGCTTGCCATCGATATTGGGCCACCGACGAGGATCTTCGGGTGGTCTGGCCCTCGATCGGCTCGCCGGACGGGGATCCCGGCCAGGTCGAGCAGGTCGAACAGACCGACGAGCTCGGTCTCGTACGCGAACGACACCGCGATCACCGGGAACGCGCCGAGCGGGGTGTGGGTCTCGTACGACCGGGGCGCCGCGCGCGCGTTGCGGTAGACGTCCACGTCGTCGGGCAACATCACGCGTTCGACGCCGAACCCTGCCTCGCGCAGGATCGTGGCGATCCACTGGTACCCGAGCGACGACATCGCGGCCCGGTACGGGGACGGGTACGCGAGCGCCACCGCGGGGCCGCGGGGCACCGGCGCGCGGGCGGCAGGGCCCCGCTCCGCTGCGACCCGCGCGCGCAGCTCGTCACCTGGCGACGGGCGCCTCACTGGAACTCGAGGGTCAGGTACTCGAGCAGATCGGCCATCTGTTGGGCGTCGTACACCGGGCGGTACTCCGGCATCACGCCCGGCCCCTCGTCGATCGCGCGCAGGATCTCCTCGCCGGTGCGCGCCGGCAGCACCTCCGGGAGGGAGGGCGCGGTCGCGCTCACCCCGTCGACGCCGTGGCACGAGACGCAGTCGGCGCGGTACAGCGCCTCACCCTCCACGGGGTCGCCGGTGAGCGCCAGGATGTGGTCGTACCGCGAGCACCCGGCCACCCCTACCCACCACCACCACCGCGCCATCACTCCCCCGACCGATAACTGTAGCCCGCGGCCGCCCGCGCGCCCCGTACGGAGCCGTCCGGTGTCCGGAGATGCAGCGACGATCCACCTCGGGTCGGTGGTCGGGAAGTCCCCGCCCCGCAGATGCGTTACCGGAGGGAGGGAGGACCGTCGATGGCGTGGCTCGTGTGGGGTGTCGTGACGGTGGCGACGGCGGCCACTCCAGAGCACCACCTCGTGTGGGAGCTGTCGGTGAAGGGGCAGGTCGTGGGCTCGCGCGAGCTCACGGTGCGGTACCTCGAGGCCGACGGTGGCACGAGCCGGGCGCTCGAGTCGTACACCGACCTCGACGGCACGGTCGGCCCGCTGAAGGTCCGGTGGCGGCAGCGGCTGTCGGCGCACATCGACGCGCGCGAGCCGGCCAGCTTCACCTCGGTGGTCGACCAGAGCGGGCAGGTGGTCGAGGTGCAGGGCCGGTGGACCCCGTCCCATTGGGCGATCACCACCACCAGCGGCGGCCGGTCGCGGTCGACCGAGATGCCGCTCGCGCGGGTCGACCTGTCGACCGCCGATCTGATGGACCCGTACACGTTGCTTCCGCTCGCGCACTACCGCGAGGCCCACATCCTTTCGGCCGAGACCGGGGAGGTCCTGGTCGGGCCGGTCGAGTCGCTCGGGGTGTCGGAGCTGCGGGTGAAGAACAACCCGATCCAGGTCACCGGCTACGCCTGGACCAGCACCACCGGCCGGTCCGAGTTCTACTACTCGGCCGACGGGTACCTGGTGAAGTACAAGACGCAGCTGCTCGGGGTGGACCTCGAGGCGGTGCTGCGCGATCCGCCGCCGGGCGGGGTCGACGACTTCCCGCTCGCGACGGCGCGGCCGGTGGTCGAGGTGATCGACCTGTAGCCCGTGGGCCACGGGGCTGGTCGAGCCTCGGGGGCGCCTGCGGGTGCCACCGAGTTCGTGTGCGAACACCTCGGTCTGACCGATTGGGAGGAGCTGGCCCGCACCGCATGGACAGGGGGACGCCGGCAGAGCCCCTCTCCGGCCCCTGGTCGGCCGCCGGCTCCCGAGGTGGGCCGAGGTGTGCGACGATACGCCGCGGAGGCGAGATGATCGGGTGGCTGTGGGTCGGGTGTGGCGAGCCGGAGGCCACTCCGGGAGGGGCTCCGACCTACTACCAGGACGTGGCCCCCGTGCTCGCGCGGCGGTGCGGCGCGTGCCACGTCGACGGGGGCGGCGCGCCGTTCTCGGTGCAGGACTACCCGACCGCGGCCGCGTGGGCCGAGGTGATGGTCGACGCGGTCGAGTCGGGGCGGATGCCGCCGTACTTCGCCGAGGAGACCGACGAGTGCGAGATGCGGGTCGGGCTCCGCGACGACCCGCGGATGACCGAGGACGAGGAGGCGCTGCTCGCCGCGTGGGCCGCGGCCGGCGCGCCGGAGGGCGACCCGGACGCCGCGGCTCCCGCTCCGGTCCGCCCGATCGACCACCTCGACGCCCCGGACGTCACGCTGACGATGACCGAGCCGTTCGAGGTCTCGGGCGACCGCGACATCTACCAGTGCCTGCGGCTCGCGCTGCCCCCGATGGACGGCGACCGGTGGATCACCGGCCTCGAGGTCCTGCCCGACAACGACAAGGTCGTGCACCACGTGCTGGTGTGGAACGACCCCACCGACCAGTCCGCCGTCCTCGGCGGCGGCGACGACAGCTACGCCTGCTCCGGGTTCCCCGGCGTGTGGCCCACCGAGATCGCCGGGATCTGGACCCCCGGCGCCGATCCGACCCGCGCGCCGCTCGGGGCCGGCACCCTGGTGCACCCCGGGGCGTCGCTCGTGCTGAACATCCACTACCACCCGACCGGCACCACCACCGAGACCGACCGGACCCAGGTGGCGATCGAGTGGACCGACACCGCGCCCGGGCAGAGCGCGACCTGGTTCCTGGTCGATCTCCCGTTCGGCGCCCAGACCGAGCCGGGACCACACGACCGGTCCGACAGCGCCGAGTTCCGGATCCCCGCGGGGGAGCCCTCCCACCGCGAGACGGTCGCGCTCACGATCCCCGATCTGATCGGCCTCGATCTCCCGATCTTCGCGATCACCCCCCACATGCACTACCTCGGGTCGGAGATGTTGGTCACGCTCGACCACCCCGACGGCAGCTCGGACTGCCTGATCCACACCCCGCAGTACCGGTTCGACTACCAGACGATGTACACCTACGACGCGCAGCAGGCGGACCTGCACACCGCGCGGGTCGGGGACACGGTCCGGGTCCGGTGCACCTACGACAACAGCGCGGACAGCCGGTTCATGTCGGACTACCTCGCCGCGTCCGGCGGCGCGGCGCCGCAGGACGTGTACTGGGGCGAACAGACCGAGGACGAGATGTGCATGGCGATGGTCGGCCTGGTCCTGCCGCCCGGCGACTGGCTGTCTTTGCTCGGCGGGCTGTTCTGACCCGGCCGGGGTAGATCGCCCCGTCGGAGGGACGATGCTCGGGTGGATGTGGCTCGCGTGCAAGTCGGAGGGAGAGGCCGGCGTACACGCCGACGGGTACGCGGAGCCCGCGGTCCACGGGCTCGCGGCGAAGCTCGGCGCGGGGATCGACCCGTCGGGCGACTGCCGGGACTGCCACGGGTCGGACCTCGAGGGCGAGGGCGACGCGGTGGCGTGCAGCTCGTGCCACGGCGACGGCTGGACCGCGAACTGTACCTTCTGCCACGGGGACCCCGAGGAGGGCACCGGCGCGCCCCCGCAGGACATCGACGACACTGCGGACGAGGCGGACCTGTCGTTCCCGCCGCACCGCGCGCACGGGTCCGACGCGCGGCTGCACGCCCCGTACGGGTGCGACACCTGCCACCTGACCCCCAGCTCGGCGCTCGCCGCGGGCCACCTGTTCGACGACGCGACCCCGGGGATCGCCGAGGTCGCGCTGCCGTTCGACGGGGTGTACCGCGAGGCGCCCCGCACGTGTGAGGTCGCGTGCCACGGCGACGGCACCGGCGCCCCCGGAAAGGCCGCGGCGGACGACAAGAAGAAGGACTGCGACTCGTGCCACGCGGCCGAGCCCGACACCGGCGAGCACGGCGAGCACCTCCGACACGGCGTCCCGTGCGCGGAGTGCCACCCGGACGTGGACCTGTCCGAGGCGATCTCCGACCCGGCGCTGCACGTGCAGGGCGAGGTCGACCTGGCGCTCCCGGCGGGGATCTCGTTCGCCGGCGGCCAGTGCTCCGGGTCGTGCCACAACGAGCAGCACAACTCGCGCACCTGGTAGCCCGCCCCGGGTCACGCCGGCGGCGGCAGCGTCCCCGCCTGCAGCTGCTGCACGTACCACCCGACCGCGCCCTTGATCTCTTCGCTGCGGGCGTTCACCAGCAGCGTGCCGTCGATCTTGGCGGCGGCCGCGGCCAGGTAGTAGCCCCAGTTGACCAGCTGCCCGCCCACCGGGCGGAACGCCGGCGGGTCCTGCCTGCCCGAGTTCTCCGCCGCCCGGCCGGCCTCGGCGCAGGTCTCGAACTCGAGCGCCCGGCTCTTCTGCCGCTCCGCCGTCGGGCGGGCGCGGAGCTGCTCGCACAGCGGGAGCAACCCCTGCGCCGCCGCGGACCACTGGTCCGCCGTCAGCCCGTCGAACTTGGTCGTGGCCGTGAGGTCGACGGCGGTTCGGGCTGTCGCCCACACGTCGGTCGCCACCGGCGCCGCAGCCTGTGCGCCGAGGCCCGCCAGCGCGCGGAGCAACGGGATCGCCACCGCGTCGGGGACCTGCTGGGACTCGAAGTGCCGCGCGACCAGCAGCGACAGGAACGGGACGCCCCCCGTCGCGGCGGCGAGCTCGCCCGGCGCGGCGAACTTGTACCGCTGCACGTCGCACGGCCCGTACAGGGCAGCCTCCCGCGCGGCTCCGGTGGCGGCGAACGCGGCGGAGAACGCGGGTTCCCCTGCGGCGCACGCGGTGCTCCACGCGCCGAGCTCGCCCAGCACGACCTTCCGCTCGAGGCCCGGGCGCGTGGGTGTGTCGGCGCCGGTGAGCGAGGTCAACATCTGGTCGAGCGTCGGCGTGAACGTACACGACTCGGCGAGGGAGCCCACCAGTTTGCGGAACTTCACGTCGGTCGACGCGCGGGAGGACTCGAGGTCCTTCTTCGTCTGCGCGAGCAGCTCCTGGTCACACGCGTCGGCCGAGGCGATCGCCCACCCGAAGATCCACACCTGACGCCTCCCCCTGCGAGTGTACGACGTTCCGATCGACGGGGGGATGAGTGCGGGTTAAACGCGGACTCCCAAGGGGGGTGGCGTGGAGCAGGACCACGCAGCCGGCAACATCACGCCCGAACAGCTCGGACCCGGATCCGTGGTGGACGGGCGGTATCGCCTGGCCTCGGTCGCGTCAGCGGCCGGCGCTGGGGTGGTGTACAACGCGCTCGACGAGCGATCGCGGCAGCGGGTGCGGATCCGGGTCACGCCGCACGCCCCCGATCCGGCGTTGGTCCGCCTGCATCACTCGGCGATCCCGCGGGTGCTCGACTCCGGCCGGGTGGGGCGCGCGTGGTTCTGCGCGCTCGAGTGGTTCGACGGGGAGGCGATGGAGCTCCCGTCCGCCCCGATCGGTGCCGACCCCTCCCACGTCCGCGCGTGGGCCGACCGGGCGATGCACCTGCTCGACGCGCTGGTCCACGTGCACCAGCACGCCGGGCGTGCCCACGGGGACCTCGGGCTGCACTCGCTGTGGGTCGGGCGCGACGGCAGCGCGCGCCTGATCGACGTGGCGGCCCCCGACGGCCCGCTCGAGCCCGGGGCCGTGCCGTACGCGAGCCCGGAGCGGCTCCGCGGCGGTCCGCGAGAGCCGGCGAGCGACCTGTACGCGTTGGCGGCGGTGTTGTACGCCCACGCTTACGGCTCCCCTCCGTTCGGCTCCGACCCGGTGCACGCGCGGTCGGGTCACCTCCTGCGCGAGCCGCCCGACGCCCCGGCGGGGGTGACGCCGCTGCCGGTCCCGTTCGTCGCCGTGCTGCGTACTGCGCTCGACAAGCAGCCGGTGCACCGGTTCGGGTCCGCTGCCCGGATGCGCGAGGCCCTGCGCGCCGCGATCGACCTGGTCGAGGTGGGCCGCCCGATCGAGCTCGGCTCGACCCCGGCGCTCGACCGGGTGGCCGGCGCGGCGTGGGACGACGCCGAGACGGTGAAGGTGGAGCGGTCGCGGTTCGTGTCCGCGGCCCCCGCCACCGCGGAGCGGTCTCCGGTCCCGGTGGTCGAGCGGCCGTGGCGGTCCGACTCGATCCCGCCGGAGGAGCGGGCCGACGAGGAGCCCACCGCCCCGCCCGACGACGGCACGCTGGACTCTCCGCCCGAGCGCACCGAGTCCCCGCCGCGGCGCCCGAGCCGGGCGTGGGTCGCGGCGGCTGCGTTGGGGCTCACCGCGTTGGGCGCGCTCGCCGTCACCTGCGCGACGCTGGTCGCGGTCGGGTTGCTGTGGTTGCGCGTCCCCGAGCCGGGGTCGGTCGGCGCCCACGAGCTCGCAGCGCGCGACGTCGCGGCGCCGCTCTCCGTGTCCGACGAAGAGCCGCCCGGGGTGTTCGCCCCTACCCCACGGGTCACCAGCGCGACCGCGCCGGTGTCGTTCACCGACGGCAAGACCCGGGCCCGGCGGCTGGCCACGTTCCCGGAGTTCGTGGCGCTGATCCGCGATTGGCCGGGCCAGGTGCGGTTGGTGGGACACACCGACAGCCGCGGCCCGGCCGAGTTCAACCTCCAGGTCGGGCTCGCGCGCGCCTGGGCGGTGCGCCAGCTGCTGGTGCTCGAGGGGTTGGAGCGGCGTCGGCTCCCGATCGGGTCGAAGGGCGAGTCCGAGCCGATCGGCGACAACGCCACGCTCGAAGGACGCGCGGCGAACCGTCGGGTGACCGCGGAGTTCGAGCCTTCGCCAGGCGGAGTCGATCCGGCCGAGTGAACCCAGGTGCCCACCGGCGCCCGCGCGCGATAGGTCGAGCGGCCGGAGGTACCCGTGGCGCTCGTCGCTCCCTCGATCTTGTCGGCCGACTTCGCCCACCTGGGCCCCGAGCTCGAGTCGATCCTCGGCGCGGGGGCCGAGTGGGTCCACGTCGACGTGATGGACGGCCGGTTCGTGCCGAACCTCACGATCGGGCCGCTGGTGGTCGACGCGGTGAGCCGGGTGGTGCAGAAGCGAGCGCTCGTCGACGTGCACCTGATGATCGTCGAGCCCGAGCGGTACGTCGAGCAGTTCCGGGCGGCCGGGGCCGACCTGATCACGGTCCACGCAGAGGCGTGTGTGCACCTCCACCGGGTCGTGCACCAGATCAAGGGCACCGGCGCCAAGGCGGGGGTCGCGCTCAACCCCTCCACCCCTCCCGAGGTGCTCGACTGGGTGCTCGAGGACCTCGACCTGGTGTTGGTGATGAGCGTGAACCCGGGGTTCGGCGGTCAGTCGTTGATCGAGGGCGCGTTCCGCAAGTTGACGGCCCTCCGCGAGCGGATCGACCGGCTGGGCACGCCGACGCTGCTCGAGGTCGACGGAGGGGTGAAGCCCGACAACGCCCGCCGGTTCACCGAGGCGGGCGCACACGTGCTGGTGTCCGGGTCCGGCGTGTTCGGCGCGGCGGACCGCGCTCGGGCGATCGCCACGCTCCGGTCGGCTTAGTCGAGCGGCGGGATCACCACCTGCTGCCCGATCTTGAGCACCTGCCCCTCGATGTGGTTCGCCCGCTCGATCGCGCCCGTGCGGGACGACTCCCCGTAGTACGCGTAGGCGAGGTGCGACAGCGTGTCGCCGGGCGCGACGGTGTGCACCGCGCCCTTCGTCCGCACGGTGGTCTGCACCCCGGTCGCATCCACCGCGGTCACGCCCTCGACCGCCGCGACCGCGCGCTCCGCGGCCCGCCGCTGCCGGTACGACACCACCGAGCCGGACAACACCACCTTGTCGCCGGTCACCGTGGCCTGGACCGAGGTGTCGGCCAGCGCGGCGACCCCGGCGAGCGCCTCGGTCACCCGGGTGGGGAGGTCGACCACCGGCGCGGGCGCCGCCGGCGCCTCGGCCGGAGCCACTTCGGGCGCCGCCGCGTCGGGCTCGGCGCCCGCGTCGGGGGGACCGACCACCGCCGCAGCCTCGGCGGCCGGCGCCTCGGGCTCGGACCGGGCGCCGAGCACCAGCGACCCCGCGATGAACACACACGCGAGCGCCGATACCGAGGCCGTGGCCCACGCCCACTTCCGCACCTCGCGCTCGAGCACCGCGGTCTGGCCCGCGAGCGCCGCGTGTTCCGACCGGAGCCGGCGCGCCTCGTGCCGCAGCGCCTTCACCTCGCCCTCCTCGCGGGCGCGGTGCGCGGCGGTCTGCTCCTCCGACAGCAGGCGCTCGGACCGCAGGTGGTCCTCGACCGCCCGCCGGAGCGACATCGGGACGTCGACCCCGCAGGTCACCGCCTCGTCGAGGGCGGCGAGCGCGTCCGACCACCGCTGGCCGGCGACGAACACCCGGGCGAGCATCAGCCGGGCCTCACCGTCGTCGGGGGCCATGCACAGCAACATCTGCAGCCGCTCGCGCGCGAGGCGCAGGTGGCCCTCCTGGGCGTACCGGAGCGACTCGTTGTACAGCTCCGACACGGGGTCGATGCCGGCGAGCTCGGCCGCCTCCCGCAGGGCCCGCGGCACGCCGCCGAGCGGGAACGACTGCTCGGAGTGGCTCGCGCGCGACGGGTCGAGGAACGCGGCTTCACCCTCCGCTGGGGCGCGCTCGGTTCGGGGCTCGCCCCGCATCGGATTCCGAGGATGACTCGCGGGTTCACTCACCCCGCTCGGCGTGGGGAGAGAGCCCACTGGACCAACGCCCTTGGCGATGCCCGGCCTGGGCATGCTGAGTGGATCGATCATGTGGCACCGGAGAGAGGAAGGGGGGGCCTCGGCAGCTGACCGAGGAGACGTCGGCGGGTCGAGCTCGCCGTGGTGCGGGCCGGGAAGCCCGCGGGGAGTCGGGGGAGCACCCCGTGAGTGCACCATAGCACGGAGCCGGCAGTTGCGGGACCCCACGGCTCGGATAGGGACCACGGCTACGTTATTGGAGGGGTCATGGCGCGCACCGTCGAGGTGACGCCCGCGCGGTTCCTGCCGCGGGGCGAAGCGGTGGTGATCGAGCCGGGCCTCCGCCCGCTCGTGGTGTGGGGCGGGATCCCCGGAGAGAAGTCGCGGGTCCGCCTGGAGGGCCAGGGCGCGCACCAGGTGTACGGGGAGTGGCTGTCGAGCGTGTCTCCCTCGGCCCACCGGGTCACCCCGCCGTGCGAGAAGTTCACCCCGTGTGGCGGGTGTCCGATCATGCACCTCGACGCCGCTGGGCAAGCGCGGGCGCGCCGGAGCCTGATCCGGATGGCGCTCGACGAGGCCGGGCTCGAGCGGGTCACCATCGCCGACGAGGTCGCCTGTCCCGACGGCGCCGACGGGTACCGTCACTTGGTCAAGGTCGGGTTCGGGGTGTCCGACATCGGCCGGCTCAAGGTCGGCGCGTGGGGGCGCAACAGCCGTCAGATCGTGCCGATCCCCGCGTGTAACGCCGCGGCGCCGATCCTGCGCAAGACCATGGTGTCGCTCGCCCACCACACCATCACCCTGGGGATCGAGCCGTACGACCGCGGCCGGGAGCGCGGGGTGCTGCGGTCGGCGGTGATGCGCGCGAGCCGCACCACCGGCGAGGTGCTGATCACGTTGGTCGCCGCCCGGCGGGACCGGCTGGTCCAGGAGCTCGCGGAGGAGGTGTGCCGCGGGGTGAGTGAGGTCACCGGGGTGTGGCTCCACCTCAACGACGGCGAGGGCAACGCGATCTTCCAGCGCGACGACCAGGGCGTGGTCGGGGTGTTGCCGCTCGTGGGCCGCGAGTGGATCGAGGAGAAGCTCGACGGAGTCGCGTACCGGATCGGCCCCGGCGACTTCTTCCAGACCAACCCGTCGGTCGCGGAGCTCCTGTACCGCGCGGTGATCGACGAGCTCGAGGTCGTCGAGGGAGACGCGGTGGTCGACCTGTACTGTGGGGTCGGCGGGATCTCGCTGATGGCCGCCCGCCGCAGCGGGTTCGCCCTCGGGGTGGAGGAGATCGAGGGGGCGGTCACCCGCGCGCGCGAGGCCGCGCGGATCAACCGCGTGTCGGCCGAGTTCGTTTCGGGCCCGGTGATCGAGGTGCTGCCGGAGCTCGCCCCGCGGCTGGCCGGCACCGGGCCGAAGGTGGTGGTCGACCCGGCTCGCCGCGGGCTCGAGCCTGGCGTGCTCGACCGGATCCTGGCGCTCGACCCGAGCCGGATCGCGTACGTGTCGTGTAATCCCGGCGCGATGGCGCGCGACCTCGGCGAGCTGGCGAAGGCCGGGTGGCGGATCGGGCGGGTGATCCCGTTCGACATGTTCCCGAACACCGCGCACGTGGAGTGCCTGGTGGTGGCGGACCCGCCCGAGGGCGCCGCGACCCAGCAGCGCCGCGCGCCGCGCCGTCAGCTGGTCCGCTGAGAGGGTCCTCGGACTCCGTCCTGCGGAGTTCGACGCCGAGCAGGTTCGGTGCGATGATGGGCCAGGAGGGCGCTTGGTCGGTTGGTGGTTCGGGCTCGCGTGGGCGCAAGAGGAGCCCGTCGCCGCGACATTCAACGCCGACCGGGTCCTCGTCGCGACGTTCCAGGCCGAAGACCCCGAGAGTGAGGCCGACGCCGCGCGGCTGTTCGAGCAGATGGTCGCCGCGGTGGGCGCGCGCAACGAGCTGGTGCCGATGAGCGAGGTCCCGCGGTTCGAGCCGCAGGACTACGGGGCCGACCTGTACATGCGTGGCTGCCCGCCCACGCGGTACGCCGGGTGTGCGCTGGTGGTCGGGCAGCGGGTCGACACCGACCGCGTGCTCGGCGCCACCGTGCGGCGCGATCCGGACGAGTTCGAGGCGGGGGCGACCGTGCTCGTGCTCACCGTCCACGTCGTGGACGTGGTCGAAGCGCGCGAGATCGCCACGTTCGGGATCCCGGTGCCGCCCGACCGCGAGGCCGCCACCCTCGCCGGCGTCGCCCGGGTGTTCGACGACATCGTCCGCGGCGACTACGAGCTGCGCGACCTGCGCCCGGAGGGGCCGTCGGCAGACGAGCAGCGGCTCGAGCAGGAGCGCAAGGACCGGCTCGCGGCCTCGCTCGCGGCGCTCGAGACCGAGCTCGGCACCGCGGTGCGCAGCGGAGACGCCGGGTGGATCGACGTGAAGCTCACCCGCGCCGACCTGGCGGACTACACGAGCCGCGACGAGCCACCGCCGTGGGACCGGATGGACCTCACCCCGGGGGCGTGGCTCCGCTACGCGAACAGCGGGATGGACCTCGAGACCTGGCGCCGCACCGGCGCGGGCCGGTTCGGCAAGGTGCTGCTGCGGGCGGGCGGGGGGTTCGGCGGCGGGCCGTGGCACCAGAGCT
>JBEBJC010001039.1:0-3187 GCA_040080105.1 Myxococcota bacterium | reverse complement strand
GTCCCCACCCCCGCCGACCTGCGACGCCACGAGGACTGGCTACGGGGCGGCGTCGACGCGTTCGTGGACGGGGGGGACGACCGCCCGGAGCTGTGGTGGGCCGCGAACCGAGCCGCATACGACGGGCTCGTGTTCTGCGAGCACTCGCGCAGCGCGCAGTTCTGGTGCCGCGACGAGACGGTGGCGCGGTTCCGCGAGGTCCGCGCCACCCAGGCGCCGCCGGGAGTGCCCACGTTCCCCGCCAGCGGCGTGTCGTGGACGATCCGGGCCGCCGACGGCTGCGACGACCTCCTCACCGCGCTGGCCCCGCCACCGCCGCCCCCGACGCCGACGATCGAGGCCGCGCTCGAGCTCGACCGCTGCGTGGTCACCCGCGGCCCGTCGGTGTGGACCGACAGTCGGTGCACGGTGCCGCACCACTCGGGCCCGTGCGCGGACGGCAGCTCCCCCGAGCCGACGGTGTTCCACTGCGAGTCCGGGATGCCGTGCCAGCAGCCCCCGCCGACCTGCCCGTGCAAGCTGCTCGACCGCGCGGTGCGCGTCGACGTCCACGCCCGGATGATCGTCGGTGACCAGGTGTACACCCTCGACCAGCGAGCGGACCAGGCCGAGTGGGCCGTCGTGTGGCCGCTCGAGCCGCTCCCGCCCGACCCGGTCGGCGTGGACGACCTCGTGGCGCAGCGGTTCGCGGGCGGGCTCGGCTACGCCACGGCCGCGCTCGACCTGCTCGCCGAGTCCGACCCCGACCCGCTCGCCGTGCGGTGCGCGACGCTCGGGTCGGGCGCGAGCTACGGCCCCGACCTGTTCGGTCTGTGGCAGCGCGTCGGGCAGCGGTGCGCCGACGCGTTCCTGCGCGAGCCGCAGCCGAGGCCGCCGCCGGTGCCCGAGCCCGAGCCCGTGGCCACCAACCCGCACGTCGCGGTGGACACGTACCCGTACCGGGTCCGGGTGCTCGACGACGCCGAGCGGCGCGAGACCGAAGCCGCGCTCGAGCGGCGGTCGCCCGGGTGGGACTTCGAGGTGAGCGCACTCGGGTACATCGAGGGCGGCAAGCTCGCCCGCCGCGACCCCCCGGCCGAGGTCGCCCGCGCGCTGGCGGACGAGCAGTTCCTGGCGCTCGGGTTCGCCGCCCCGCCGACGGTGTCCGAGAACGGGGAGCGCCGCTCGTGGCTGACGGCGGGGACGAGGTACGCCGAGGTGTTCGACGACGGGACGGGGCTCACCCTGCGCGGGCACGGCTGGCCGTTCGAGTGCCCCGAGGTCGACCGCGCGGCGATGCTCGCGCCGTTCACCGGGCGGCCGATCACGATCCACCCGCCGTTCCACCCGTGTGACCCGGTGCGCGCGGGCGACTGCGAGCCACCGCCGACCCGGGTGGCCCTGCTCGAGCCGGGGTGGATCCGGACCGGACGGTTCGTGGCGCTGGTCTCGGACGGCGACGACGCCGCGCTGCACTGCGCGGTCGCGATCGGGCTCGACCCGACGGTCGAGCTGACCGGCGGACAGCCGCTGCCGTCGGTGCTGGACACGATCTCGGGCGAGCCGTTGCCGACCGCCCTCGACGCCGCGCAGGTGTGGTGATCGGATGGAGGCGCTGTGGCCCTTCCTTCGGTTCCGGAGGCGCTGCTAGGCTGTCGCCGGAGGGCAGCGGTGGGATCTTGGAGCCCGGCCCTGTACGCCGATGACTTCGCGCTGGACCTGAAAGCCCTGGTCGGCGCTGCGCTGCGGCTCCCCCTCGACGCACCCTCGGTCGTCGAGCTCGTCGTCTCGCGCCACCAGGACGTGGCCTCCTCCCCGAGCGACGACGAACACGCCCTGTTCTGGCTCGTGCTGGCGGACAGTCTCCACCGCGGCGGCGTCGACGCTCCCGAGGTCTTCGAGCGCGCCCGGGCCCTCGTGGATGGCGGGACCGACGCCGACGTGATGGCCCGCCGGGGCGCGAGCACGACGGATCGCGCCAAGCGCGCAAAGATCCTCCTCGAGCTGCGAGATCGGCTGCGGACCCCGCCCGCTCGGAAGCCGCGACGCACGCTCGGAGGGCCCGAACCCCTCTTGTTCCCGATCGGCGCGGTGCTGAGCTACCCAGTGGACCGGAAGGGCCAGCCGCGGAACCCCTACGCGCCGGCGAGCGAGCCCTTCGCACCCGCAGGTTTCGGCGTGGCCTGCGTCGTCGAGGCCACCCGGGCGCTCGGGTACCTCGCGGTCTACAGCGTGGTGGTCGCGCGCTCCTCGTCGCCGCTCCTGCGGGTCGACCGGTCCGCGCTCGAGTCCCACGAGGGCTGGGCGCTCGAGCTCCCGGGCACCTGCCCGAGGTCCCATGTCCAGCGGCTCGGCCTGGTGGCGGTGGGGGCGCTCGAGCTCCTTCCGGAGCGGGAGGAGGCGCTCGGGGTTCACCGTCGGTGGCTCGAGCCCATCGCCATCGGAGGGGTGGGCCTCAGCAGTCGGCTCGGGGTGCATGCTCACCGGGAGTGGGCAGCGCGCACGCTGGGGGAGCTCGGGCACCTGGTAGCGCGCCGAGGAGGTCCATGAAGTGCAAGGCCAAGATCCGCGCAGGCATCCCGAGCATCCCGATCCCGCGTCCTTGACAGGGACGGCTGGTCGAGCATACCCGGATCGGCAACTGAGCTCGGCTGCGTCAGCGGGCCGAGGCCAGGGCCTGCACGGCCCAGCGGTGGACCTTCGGGGTGAAGATCCCCGCGCGCACCGCCGGATCCTCTTCGATCATCGCGGTGAGGCGCTCCGGGCCCGCCACCCGCACCAAGTACCCGCCGCCGGGGCCGAGCGGTCCGCCAGCGAGGACCTCACCGGCCGCGACCCGCGCGCCGACGTAGTCCATGTGCGCCGCCAGGTCCTGATCGGTCAGCCCACCCGGCTTCCACGCCGGTCCGGGCGGGTACTCCACCAGGGCGTAGGTCGCGCCGGCATCGACAGTGTTCGGCAGCGCGTCCACCACCCAGGACCAGGAGGTGACGCCGACCTGCCGAAGCACACCGGAGGTCAGCCCCGGATCGTCCGCCGCGAAGTGCGCCGCGTCGAGGCTCGGCGCGAGCAGGTAGTACCCCCGCCCGACCTCCGGGTCCGGGCCGAACCCGACCACTCTGCCCGCCGCCACCAGCTCTCCCACGTAGGCGAAGTGCCCCCCCAGATCCTGCTCCTGCGGCGGGAGACCCGCCTTCCACGCCCCACC
>JBEBJC010001038.1:0-3194 GCA_040080105.1 Myxococcota bacterium | reverse complement strand
TCCCACGGCCCACCCCTCGAGCCCCTCGAGCGCCTGCGCCTCGGCGGCCTGGCCTTCGATCGCCGCCGCGCGAACCAGCACCGCCGCCCGCCGCACCTCCAGCTCCGGGTCGGCGAACGGCTCGACGGTTCGAAGCGCGGCGCGAGCCGGCCCCAGCTCGTCTCGCAGGGCCGAGCGCGCCGCGCGCGCCAGGGCGTCCAGCCGCTCGACCGCCGGCGACGGCGCGGCTCGCTCGATCGCGTACAGCGCGAGGTTCAGCTGCGCTGGGCTCTGCAGCATGATCGCAGCCAGCACCCGCTCCTTGAGCAACCCTGCCTCAGCCTCGAACCGGTCCCCACCCTCGATCGTCGCGGCGAGGGGAAGCACCAGGTCGGTCACCGCGATCGCGGGCGAGACCTGGCCGCGAGCCCGCATCACTTGCGCTGCGCCGATGGCCTCCCTGGCGAGGACCACTGGGTCGCCGCGGAGCAGGTCGAGGGACCCGCCGCCCGCGAGCCGATCCAACCCGAGTCGATCGACCACCAGCCCGCCATCGGTCCAGCTCACGAACCCGGCCAGGATCCACTGTTCGAGGGTCCGCCGCACGCGACCAGGGTCTCCCTGGGTGCGCTCCCGAACCAGCGCCACAGCGTCGGAGCGCAGGTGGGTGAACGCATCGCCGGTGGGCTGGAACAGGTCGCCGAGCGCCTCCGAAGTCCATGGCTCCGCCCGGTCCAGCGCAGCCGGGAACAGGGACCGCCCGGCGAGGTCTCGGTACGCCTCCAACGCCGACTCCGGCCGGTCTCTCACCGTGTGCGCCCTCATTGCGTCCACCACCCGACGGGGCCCCGGCGGTAGGTCGGGGCACAGCTCCCCGATCATCATCCCGACCGCGAACAGGTCGGTACGCGGGTCGGTCGGGTCGCCGCGCACCTGCTCCGGTGCCATGTACCGAGGCGTCCCCTCGGGACAGCCACGGACCTCGGGGACCGCCCTCCCTCCCGCGATCCCGAAGTCCAACACCACCACCCGACCGGTCGCGGTCACGACGAGGTTGCTGGGCTTGAGATCGCGGTGCACGACCCCGGCCAGGTGGACCCGCGCCAGGATCTCCAACAGCTCGAGCGCCAGCGGCCGTACGTTGGACCAGCCCCGGAACGCGTCGAACCGCCGCCCCTCCACCAGGTCCATCACCATGAACCACGAGGCGCCCTCCAGGCCGTCGTCGCGCAGCCTCACCACGCCCGGGAGCCTGAGCCACCGCAGCGCGGCCAGCTCGCGGCGCGCGCGACGCAAATCGGCCGCCGAGAGCGCGCGCACGAACTTCACCGCGACCACGTCCCCGGTGAGGGTGTCGACCGCGCGGTGAACCTGCCCGAACCCGCCGCTGCCGATGACCTCGCCCAGCCGATAGCGGCCGTGGGACGGCCCGCCGGGCTCCGGGATCGGGCGGCTCACGCCCCCGGTCACGCTACCGCTGATGTAAGTGGCTTCGCTCAAACTGCCTCAGGGCACATCAGAGGGGCTCGATGTACGTGCTGGCCTGCACGAACAGGTGCGACGTCGTTGGCTGCGCCTGCAGGAAGGCCCGAAGTGTACGGTCGGGCGTGTTCTGCAGCACCAGCCGGGTCGTCACCCCGTTGGTGAGCGTCGGGAATCGGTAGTTGGAGTACAGCACCCACACGTCACGCCACAGCGGATCCCCTCCGACCCAGTCCAACTCGACGTCTCGGTACAACGCGCCAGTCAGCGTCTCGCTGCCTCCCACGACCGTGTACACCGCGAACTCGTGCACCTCGCTGGTGAACCACGGGAGCGCCGAGGGCAAGCGACCGACACTGTCGGGCGATGGCGGCGGCATGTACGCGAACGCATAGTGGAGCCATGCACCTCCGGTCTTGCCGGTCGGGTAGTACGGAGTGGTGGTGTACTTCAGGTCGGCGCCTGCGCGGAGCACCTGCTCGGCCCCGTCCAGGTACCAGTCCTCCGTGATGGCGCCCCACGGCCAGCTCGAGAGCTCGGTCCGGGTCAACACCGTGCCAGCGACCCCCGCGACCGCCTGCGAACGGATCTCGGTCGTGCCTGGAGCGAATTCACACCAGTCACACCGCGCAGGCTCCTTGCTGTCGAGCAAGTCGAGCAAGCCCTCGTACTCCTCGATGGTCCGGACGATGACCTCGTCACCCTTGTCTTGTGCCGACGCTGCCGCGCAGAGAATCACACCGATCACGCGCACCCCCATTGGGTCCGACCGGACGCACTCGAGGAGTGGACCGATTCAGGCCCGTGTAAAGTCCTCCTTCGCGATACCTCCCCGCGAGTCCCGCCCGGGTCCCACCTCGTCACGGGGGTTGACGGCGCGCCAGGACCCGTCCTCACGGCACCGAGCAGGTCGGGTCTGCGGCTCGGCACAGCTCCAGCGCGACCGAGGGATTCTCTCCGCGCGTGATCGCGTTCGCCGCCCACTCTCGCGCAGCGCCCGCGGTGAGCTCACGCGCCCACGCCGCTCGGCGCTCGTCGCCGACCCGCTCCGCCTCCGCCCACACCTGCTGGTACGCGGACGCCCGCACCTTCTCCAGAGTCGCCCGGGTGCTGGCGTCGCGGGGCGCCGCCAGGCCGCGCTCGGCCCACCCCGCCGCCTCCTCGGCCCGCGCCGGCCCCTCGCCCACCAGGTACAACGCCAGCTGGTACGGCAACTCGGGATCCGACGGGTCGACCTCCTGCAGGTGCCGCTTCGCCCGCGCCTCCCACGCGCCGCGGTCCGGGCGGGACCACGCGTCGACCATCAACAGGCGCGACGCGGCGGCCCGCTGCGGACCGGGCGCGCTCACCACCTGGTCGAGGCACGCGGCGGCGTCCGGGTCGAGCTTGCCGCGCCCGGCCGCCCGGGCGAGCGCGTCGAGCCGCTCCACGCACCACGGAGCCTCCACCGCGGCCTCTGGAGCGGTCGTCGTCCGCGCGACCTCGACCGGCGGCTCGGGCGTCAGCGGGTCGAGCGGCGGGTCGGCCGCCGGAGCCGTCGAAACGGGCGGGGCAACCGGCGGCTCCAGCCCCCTCTGCGGCACCACCGGCGGGGCGGTCGGCGTCTCCGACACGACCTCCGGCGCCACGTCCGGCGCTACCGGCGCCGCCTCCCGCGCGGCCTCGTCCGGCGCCAACACCGCCGGGGCGACCACCGCGGGCTCCTCCGCAGGGCGACGCCACCCCGCCCCGCC
>JBEBJC010001037.1:0-3197 GCA_040080105.1 Myxococcota bacterium | reverse complement strand
CCAGCCGTCCATCACCGGCAGACTCATGTCGAGCAGCACCAGATCGGGCAGCTCGGCCGCCTTCACCAGCGCCTCTCCCCCGTCGACGGCGAGCTCCACCTCGAAGTCCCGGCGCTTCAGCCGGCGGGAGAGCATGTCACGGTTCATCTCGTTGTCTTCCACAAGGAGGATCTTCCTACCCATCGTGGTGCTTCTCCCCGCGCGTCTGCGGACTGCGTTCGGGATGGCGAGCAGCCACCCGCCACTCCGACCACCTGGTCAATACTACCGAGCCTCTGGTGACAGTGAGGTATCTCGGCGGATTCGCGACCCCGAGCCGCTGCTGGAGCACTTTCGCGCGCGGCGTCGGCAGGGGGTGACCCGAGCGCTCGCGCCCCCCTCGACGGCGCGTTCACCCGCCGCCCACCCTGCAGCTCGAGGCCAGGTTGACGATCGTGGCGGGTCCGATGCCCGGAACCCTACCGAGATCGGCGCACGAGGTGAACCGCGCCCGCTCGCGCTCGGCCACGATCGCCCGCGCGATCGACTCGGTGATCCCGGGCAGCCCGCGCAGCTCACCCACGCTGGCGGTGTTCGGGTCGATCTGGACCGGTCGCGCGATCGGCGCGGTGCGCACGGCCACCGACGACCCCGACGCGGCCTCGCCGGCCCCGCAGTACCCGCGGCCCCGCACCATCTCGACGGTCGCAGCGCCGATGCCGGGCACCACGAGCAGATCGTCGAGCGTTCGACACCCCCCGCTCGCCGCGCGCCACTCCACGATCGCCTGGGCCTTCACCGGCCCAAGGCCCGGCAGCTCGTCGAGCTCGGACGCGCTGGCGCGGTTCAGGTCGACCCCACCCGAAGGGCCGGCGAACGCCACCGCCGCCCACGCGATCATCGAGCGGCCAGTGGCTCGACCGCGGTGACGTACAGGGTGTCGGCCGTGTAGTCGTACGAGCCGGCGAGCACCACCCCGCCCACTTCCACGACCTCGTTGTGGTACCCGACCGCTCCCTCGTCGCCGCCGAGCTTCGCCGTGACCCAGCCGCCACCGGTCCGCGAGGCGAGCCAGGTGTCGTTGTTCATGCCGTCGAAGTACACGATCGAGGGCTCGCCGTCGCGCACGAACAACGCGGTGTCTGCCCCGTGCAGCTCGGCCGAGTCGACCTCGGTGAGGGCCCACCCCGCGGAGGTGTGGGCGGCGAACTTCAGGCCCTCGTGCTCCACGTCTTGGTACGCGATCCACACCTCGTCGCCCTCGACCCGCATCGACGGCCACGCTCCCACGCCGCTGCCCGGCGCTCCCGCGTCGACCACCTCGTCGGCGAACGTGGTCCCCGATCCGCGGAGCAGGTGCAGCTGCCCCTTGGCCACGTCCTGAAACGCGACGAGCAGCTCGTCCCCGTCGCTCACCACCGTGGTGAACGCGACCTGCGCCGGCAGGGTGGTGACCACCCCGGCGTAGTCCGTCTGGTCCACCGCGACCCCCGCGTACACCTGCGCGGTGGTCCACCCGGTGCCGTCGTACCGCGACACCCGCACCCCGGCGTTCGCGGCGTCGACGTGGGCGACCACCGGCCGGCCGGCGGTGTCGAGCGCGAGGCTCGCCCAATGCCCGACCCCCGGCTGCGAGGTGCCCCCGTCCACCACCACCGGCTCGGACCAGTCGGACGGCCCCATCCGCTGCGACACCTGCAGCGCGCCGGTCGAGCTGTTCTGGTACGCGAGCCACACCGTGCCGTCGGGAGCCGTCTTCTGCGCGCTGTACCGGCCCACGTCGGCCACGTCGAGGCCTGCGTCGTCGGGGTACCCTGCCACGCGCTCGTGCGCCCAGTTCACCGTGTGGTCGTCGTTCAGCACGCCCACGGCGTAGCCCACTGCGCCGCGGTCCTTGTCGTAGTACGACATCGTCGGCCGCAGCCCTTCGGGCGACCGATCGAACGACAGCCACGAACCGAACGAAGACGGCGGGTCCACCACGACCGGGTCGACCGGCTCGGGGAACCCGAAGTCCTGCTCGCTGTTGCAGTTGCAACCACCGAAGAGGGAGACGGCCCCGAGGACCACAGTGGTGCAACGAACCGACGCCATGGCGACCCCCGGTGAGACGCCCCACAATGGCACGCCCACACCCTACCGTCAACGCCGACCCGATCGGGGCGAGCCCGGACCGATCGGCGTCAGCCCGTCAGGAACACGTCGGCCGGCGACGCCATCCCGAGGAGTGCGCCCCGCTCCAGGTCGACCCACGCCGCGAACCGGCGTTCGCCCAGGGTCACGCGACACGCCACCAGGTTCGGCGCGGGGACCCGACCCGCCGCGTCGAGCAGGACCGACGCGGTCACCGCGAGGGCAGTGTCTCCGTCGTGCACGGCGCGAGCCCGGTGGGCGCGCCACAACGCGCGGAACACGTCGGGGCTGCCGACCGGCGCCGGCACCTCGACCACGGCGTTCGGGAACAGCTCGCCGATCACGGCGGCCGCGCGAGCGGGAGCGATCGGCGCGACGGACACCGGGCGCGGGGCGGCCGCGCGCTCGGCGGGGGCCGGGGACCGTTCGGCCGGACGCGCCTCGGCTGCGCGGGAATCCCGCGCGTCGGACTCGGAGGACCGACGCTTCTCGGCCTCACGTGCAGCGGCGAGCGCCTCGAGCGCCGACATCGGGCGGGTCGTCGCCGCGCGCTCCGCGGCGGGACGGGTCGGCGCCATCGTGATCGCCGGCCCGTCGTCGTCCTGCTCCGGCGGGTCGTCGTCGAACGGCTCAGGGGCCGCTCGAACCGGCTCCGGCGGCGCCTTCATCCGGTTCTTCGCTTGCTCGGCGAGCCGCCGGGCGAGCTCCCGTGGATCCTCCTGGGCCATCCGGTCCTCCTGCTTCTTCTCTGGGCGTGCGGTCGCGAGGTTCTGCTTCGCCTGGTCCGCCAGGCGGCGCGCGAGCTCTGACGGGCTCGGCGCAGGGGCCGGGGGCGGCGCGACGACCGGCTCGCCGACGGAGGACGACGTGTCGAGGTCGTCGGCCAGCACGTCGAACGTGGGATCGACCATCTCGACCGGCCCTGCCGCAGGCCGCGGAGGGATCGGCGGCGCGTCGATCGGCGGCGTATCGGTCCCGGCTCCGTCGCCGGGCTGCGAATCGGCGACCGCGCCGGGTGGGGTGTAGCTACAGCCCACCACCAACGAGAGGACTGCGAGGCGCACGCCACCAGCCTACTATACGAG
>JBEBJC010001036.1:0-3199 GCA_040080105.1 Myxococcota bacterium | reverse complement strand
CACCCGGGTAACGCGCACCGTGCGCCGGGCCACCACGCCCGAGTCTTCCAGCGCCGCCACCGTGAGCACGACCGCGGTGCCCACCGCCCCCACGACCTCGGCGGCGAACGTCTCCATCGGCAGCCCGGCCACCGCCCTGCCGCCCACCGCCAGGATCGTGTCGCCGGGCGCCAGGCCGAGCACGTCTGCGGGCGCGCCCGGGATCACCTCGGTCACGCGCATGCCGTCGTCCGCCGGCTCGACCGCGACCCCGATCCCGCCGGCGCGGTAGTCCGGGACCTCCAGCGCGACGTAGGCGGGCGCCTGCTCGTCGATCAGGACCGTCGCGCACGGTCCGTACGCGTCGAGCAACCCGTCGGTGCGGCGCGCGCGGAGGGTGCACACGCCGGCCTCCACGTCGTACGCGCCGGGTGGACCGCCGGTGAACCCGGGGCAGTCGACCCCGACCACCGACACCCCGTCGACGAGGTACCCGTCCGAGTCGAGCACGTCGACCACGAGCTGTCCGGCCGGCCACACCGGCGGGGTCGGCTCGGCGACGATCGGCGTCGGCGCCCGGTGGGTGGCGACCTCCACCGCCCACATCGGAGGCAACGGGCCGGCCGGCCGTGCGGGCGGGTCGGTCGGCCCGGGTGTGCCGCTGCTCGCGCGGAGGCCGAGCAGCAGCAGCCCGAGGCCCACGACCGCGGCCGTACGAGTGGGGGTGACCTTCATCGGCGACAGGATAGCGCCGGCGGACCCACGGATCACCGGTGGAGACGAAACGTGGCGCCGCCGGTTATCCCGCCCCGATGACCTTCCCTGCCCTGATCACCGACCCCGCCGTGCTCGCGGGGTACCTCACCGACGCGAGCAACGTGCCCGGCGCGGCCGACGGGTTGGTGCGGCCGCGGAGCGCGGCCGAGGTGGCCGCGGTGCTCCGGCACTGCCAGGAGCGCCGGATCCCGGTGTTGCCCACCGCCGGCCGCACGTCGACCACCGCGGGCGCGGTGCCGCAGGGCGGGTGGCTGCTGTCGCTCGAGGCGCTCGACGGAATCGACGCGATCGGGTTCGATCGGGCGACCGCCGGGGCAGGGGTCCGCCTGGGGGCGTTCCAGACCGAGATCGAGGCCACCGGGCGGTTCTACCCGCCCGACCCGACGTCGCGGCACGACTGCACGCTGGGGGCTTCGATCGCGACCAACGCGAGCGGCGCGCGCACGTTCCGGTACGGGCCGACCCGGGGGTGGGTCGCCGCGCTGGAGGTGGTGCTCCCCACGGGCGAGATCCTCGAGGTCGACGAGCACACGCCGATCCCGGCCGGGTGGCCGGTCCCGCGGTGGCGCGAGCCGGCGGTGAAGACCGCCGCGGGGTACCCGCCGACCGATCGGCTGCTCGACCTGTTCATCGGCACCGAGGGCACGCTCGGGGTGATCACCCGCGCCACGGTCAAGCTCACCGCGCTCCCGCGCGACGTGTTCGGGCTGATCGCGTTCTTCCCCGACCGGGCGTCCGCGCTGTCGTTCGTGCGGGCCGCCCGCGCGAGCGCCCGCGCCGACCGCGGCGGCCTGTTGTCGCCGCGGTGCCTCGAGTACTTCGACGCCACCTGCCTCGCGCTCGCGGAGCGCCGCGTCGGCGGGGTGCCGGCCGGCGCGCGGGCGGGCCTGTTCTGCGAGCAGGAGGTGGAGGCGGCCGGGGTCGACGCGCACCTCGAGGCGTGGCTCGCGGCGCTGCAGGAGCACGGCGCGCTCGCCGACGACACGCTGCTCGCCACCGACGCCCCGACCCGCGAGCGCCTGCTCTCCCTGCGCCACGCGATCCCGGCCGGGATCAACGAGCAGGTGGTGCGCAACGGGATGCCGAAGGTCGGCACCGATCTGGCCGTCCCCGACGAGGCCCTCGAGGCGCTGATGGACGCGTACGAGGCCGCGCCGCTCGAGCACGTGCTGTTCGGGCACGTCGGCGACAACCACCTGCACCTGAACCTGCTGCCGCGCACCGCCGCCGAGCTCGCGCAGGCGAAGGCGTATTACGACGATCTGGCCCGGCTCGCGATCGCGTCCGGTGGCACCGTCAGCGCCGAGCACGGCATCGGCAAGCTCAAGCGCGCCCACCTCGCGTGGATGGTCGGCGAGGGAGTGCTGGGGGGTTTCCGTGCGCTGAAGGCCGCGGTGGATCCCGCGGGGATCCTGGGTCGAGGCAACGTGTTCGAGGTCCCGTCCGCTCCCCTGTAAGATGTGTCCCTTCACGGTCGTTGGAGCGTCGAGTGAGCGATTGGGCTCCCAAAGCGAAACCGAGCGGGGATCTCGTCCCCCTCGACGAGGAGCGTCCGGTGATCCTCAGGCTCCAGCAGGGCGATCGGTCCGCGTTCGCCACCCTGTACGGGTGGTACGGCGACCTGATCTACCGGCAGGCGATCCTCCCGCGGTTGCCCGTGCCGGAGCTCGCCGAGGACTGCCTGCGGGAGACCTTCCGGACTGCGCTCGAGAAGATCGCCACGTTCCGGCTGGAGAACCGGTCGATCTTCTTCTGGCTCAGGCGGATCGCGGTGAACAAGGCGATCGACATCCACCGGCTGCGACGCCGGGACGAGCGGCTCGCCGAACAAGTGCACGCCGAGGCCAGCGCCACCACCACCGCCGAGCGCCCCGACCGGGGGCTCGAGGTCGAGGAGGTGCGCACGTTGGTCGAGGCCTCCCTCGGCAACCTGAACGCCCGGTACGCCAAGGCGCTGCGCATGCGGCTCATCGAGGAGCGAACCCGCGAGGAGTGTGCCGATGAGCTGGGCGTCAGCGTGGGTAACTTCGACGTGATCCTCCACCGGGCCGCGAAAGCGTTCCGAAAGGTGTTTCCGCCATGAGCCCCGAAGAGCAGTCCCGCGTCCTCCAGGGGTGGCTCGAGCAGTCGCCCGGGTCCCCGCCGCCGTCGGAGCTCGACGCGGAGGTGGTGCAGACCGTGTACGCGCTGCGCCCGGACCTCGCGCCGGCGCCGCGGGTGCGGGCCGAGGACATCCTGGACCTCGTCACGAGCGGGCCGCTCGCCGGGGCGGGCGCGCGGCCGGCGCCGAGCCTGGAGGGCGGCGCCGAGATCGTGCAATTCCCTGGCGCCCGCGCTGGCAGCGCAGCCGGCGTGGGGGCGTCCGAGTCGGCCGAGGCGGGCCCGCGCAGCCGGTGGGTGCGGTGGGTCGGCGGCACGGGCGGGATCGGGCTGTTGCCTGTCT
>JBEBJC010001035.1:0-3203 GCA_040080105.1 Myxococcota bacterium | reverse complement strand
GTGCTGAACCGCCCGCGGGGGTGGGCGGAGGTGGCCTTGCGCACGATCAGCCGCAGCGGCTCGGGCGCGGTGGGGGCGCGGTCGTCGATCGACGGGATGATCCCGTGCCCGAGCCCGTGCACCACCTGCGCCTCGGTCATCCCGCCCCACATCGGGGTGCCGGCGAGGATCTCGAACAGCACCGAGCCGGCGGCGAACACGTCGGTGCGCCGGTCGACCGGCTCGCCGCGCGCCTGCTCGGGCGCCATGTACGACAACTTCCCCTTCACCAGCCCGTCTTCGGCGTGGGTCGCCCGCCCGAACGACGCGATGCCGAAGTCGAGCAGCTTGACCATCCCCTCCCAGGTCACGAACACGTTCTGCGGGCTCACGTCGAGGTGCACCACCCGCATCGGCGACCCGTCGAAGTCGGTGAGCTCGTGCGCGTGGTGCAGCCCGGCCAGCAGGTCCGCGACCACCCGCACGTAGTCGCGCAGCGAGATCGGGGTGTTCTTCCGCAAGATCCGGTTCAGCGGCTGCCCCTCGAGGAACTCCATCACGATGCGGTAGTCGCCGCCTTGGGCGAGCACCTCGAATGTGTGCACGATGTTCGGGTGGTTCAGCAGCGCGGCGAGCCGGGCCTCGCGCAGGAACGCGGCCCCGCCGTCGTACTCGGCGTTGCCGACCATCCGCAGCTGCTTGACCGCCACCAGCTTGGAGAACCCGGCTGGCCCGCGCAGGGCGCCCAGCCACACGTCCGACATCCCCCCGTGGCCGAGGGGCGCCATCAACCGGACGCGCGAATCGGAAGCTTGCGACACGCGCCTGCTTATCCGGGGATCGGGGCCGGCGGAGGCCCCTCTGTGTAACAACCACGGTCCAGTACGGTGCGCACGGCCCGTTGTACCACCTCCCGCACGAACCGGTGCCGCGGATCGGCGGTCGAGCGCGGGTGCCAGGCCAAGCACATCGGCAGCGACGGGATCTCGACCGGCGGCGGGCCCGACGCGAGGGCGGACCGGGCCACGACCTCCACCGGCAGGGTGGCGACCAGTGACGTCTCCCCGAGCACCGCCGCCGCGGCGTCGAACCCGGTGACGGTGCACGCGACCCGCCGGGTCACCCCGCGGCGCTCCAGCAGGTCGTCGACGAACCCGCGGCCGGACCCGTCGAACGCGACCACCAGGTGCTCGGCGGCGGTGAACGCCTCGAGCGTGACCGGCGGCGGCCCCACCCGCGACGGAGACCACGCCACCGCGAACGACCGGTCGTACACCCTCTGCACCACGAAGTCGTCGAGGTCGACCCGCCCGGCGGACGGCGGCAGCGCGGCGAGGTCGGGGGTCAGCGCGAGGTCGATCCGCCCGGCCCGCCCGTCGCGGACGGTGTCGAACACCAGCGGGTGGAACCGCACGTCGAGGCCGGGGGCGCGAGCGGCGAACGCGGCGACGATCGCGCCCCCGAACGCGGCCTGGGCGTCGTCGCCGAACGCGAGGCGCACCGCGCCGCGGGCCCCCGACGGGTCGAACGGCTGCGGGGCGGCGAACACGCGCTCGACCTCGATCATCGCCCGCCGCACCGCGGGCGTGAGGGCGCGCGCGCGGTCGGTGAGCACCCACGCGCGGCCGTCGCGCACGAGCAGCGGGTCGCCGAGGACCGCGCGCAGCCGGGACAACGCGCGGCTCATCGCCGGCTGCGACAGCCCGACCTCCCGCGCGGCGGCGGTCACGCTCGCGGCGTCGAGCAGGTGGTGCAGCGCCACCAGCAGGTTCAGGTCGAGCGCGGAGATACCGTTCACGCATGTATCGTATACCGAACATGTATTGGATGGATGTCCCTGGCGAACGTACGGACGAAGCGGGAGGCGACGATGCAGGTGGTGTTCGGGGCGGGTCAGATCGGGCGGCGGCTCGCGCAGCGCCTGCCCGGCCCGGTGCGGGTCGTGCGGCGATCGGCGGAGCCGATCGACGGGGTCGAGGTCGTGTCGGGCGACGCGGGGGACCCGGCGTTCGCGGTTCGGGCGGCCGCCGGGGCGCGCACCTTGTTCCACTGCCTGAACCCGCCGTACACCGCGCGGGCGTGGGCGGAGAGCTTCCCCCGGTTCACCGCGGCGCTGATCGAGGCCGCTGTGACCCACGACGCCAGGCTCGTGTGCCTCGAGAACCTGTACCCGTACGGCCCGTCGGCGGAGCCGCTCACCGAGGGGTCGCCCCACCGCCCGGCCGGGCCGAAGGGCCAGGTGCGCGCGGCGGTCGCGGCGGCGCTCGCCGAGGCGGCGCGCACCCGGGGCTTGCGCTACACGATCGGCCGCGCGGGCGACTTCTTCGGGCCGGGGGCGGAGCAGTCGGCGTTCTCGATGGACGTGGTGCGCGGGATCCGCGCCGGCCGGCCGGCGTACCTGCTCGGCGACCCGCAGCAGCCCCACGCGTTCTCGTACGTGCCGGACGTGGTCGACGCGCTGGTCGCGCTGGGTGAGGCGCCGGCCGACCAGGTCGAAGGCCGAACGTTCCACCTGCCGGTGCTCGAGGTGGCGCCGGCGGAGCTCCACCGACGGCTGTGCGCGCGGCTCGGGGTCGCCCCGAAGGTCCGCGCGCTGCCCCGGTGGGCGCTCCGCCCGATGTCGTGGTTCGTGCCGGTGTTGGGCGAGGTCCGCGAGACGTTGTACCAGTGGGAGGCGCCCTTTCGGGTCGACGACTCCCAGTTCCGCTCCCGGTTCCAGCCCTCCCCTGCCGATCCCCGTCTCCCCGAAATTGGAGGGAGGACGGAGCCCAGGGGGTGGACCTCGCTCGACCAGGCGGTCGAGGGCGCCGCGGCTAGCCCTGCTTGACCTTGTTGCCGGCGCCCACCTTGGTCACCGGCAACTTCGCCGCGCCCGACAGGTTCCGCTTCCAGGTCACGGTGTTCGACGAGCCCTCGACCCGCACCGAGGTCACGCCGTCGATCGTGACCTTGTTCATCGAGCCCTCGACCGTGAGCTTGCCGCAGTCGCCGTTGAACGTGATCGTGAGCGACGAGCCCTCGACCCCCACGTTCTGGCCGGCCTCACAGGTGTAGGTGCCCGAGCCGCCAGCGCCGACCACGAGGTCTGCGGCGAACGCCGACTGCGCCAAAGTGAACCACGCGATCATCTGTCCTCCTGTCCGCCTTGTGGCGAGCGTCTGGAAATTCCCCCTCACCCCGGCCCTCTCCCCCGATGCGGGGGAGAGGGGGAAAACGTGCTTCAC
>JBEBJC010001034.1:0-3204 GCA_040080105.1 Myxococcota bacterium | reverse complement strand
CGCCGAGGGGCGGCTGCGGATCGTCGACGTGTGGGAGGGCGAGCGGTACGCGTGGGCGCCCCGCGGGTGGGAGCAGGTCGTGTTCCACCACGACGGCAAGCGCGTGGCCGACGGCCGGTCGATGACGCTGGAGCTGCGGGAGAACGTCGCGGGCGCCGTCACGTTCGACGGGTTCGGGCTGCGCCTGCACGACCCCGCGACCGGTGAGGTGTCGTTCGACTACGACTCCCAAGGACTGGTCGACGCCGGGGTGCTGCCGCCGGGCACCGAGACGAAGCGCGACCCGTGGCACGCCAACTGGATGGACTGGCAAGACGGGCCGGCGGGACCGGAGGTGTACGTCAGCCTGTGCTTCTCCCGCCAGATCCTCGCGATCGGGGAGCCGAGGGGCGACCTGCGCTGGCAGCTCGGTGCCGGGCTCGGGTGGACGGTGGTGGACGCCGACGGCGCCGCGCTCGGGGACGAAGCGCTGCCCCAGTGCCAGCACGGGCTCGAGGTCGAGGGTGACCGGCTGCTGGTGTACGACAACGCACAGGACCGCGACGGATCCTCGGTGAGCGAGTGGCGGATCGACCCGGCCACACGGACCGCCACCCGGCTGTGGCTGTGGGAGGAGCCAGGGTGGCAGCTCGACTATCTCGGCGACGTGGACGCGCTGCCCGGGGGCCGGGTGCTGGTGACCCAGGCGACCACGTTCGGTCCGGCGCAGATCGTCGAGGTGGATCGCGCCTCCGGGCGGGTCGCGAGCCGGCTGTCGTTCGACGATCGGGGGTACACCTACCGCGCGGAGCGGATCGATGGTTGTGACCTGTTCACCTCGGTGTCGGCCTGCCCGTCCACCCGTGAGCGGTTCGATCGGGTAGCGGCGCTGCTCGGGAGACCGGTTACGGGGCGGTGAACGGGGTGCGGGGATGGTGCTGGCCTGGCTCGTGGCGAGCGCATTCGGGGCGGACGACGAGGGGCTCGAGGTGCGGCTGCGGGTGATCGACGCCGCGACCGGCTTGCCGGTGCCGACCGCCGTGATCCGCCACCCGACCGAGCAGAACCGCCATCGGGTGAACACCGTGAGTGGGGAGTGGGCGGGCACGATGTTGTACCTGCCCGATGGGTCGGAGCTGCGGTTCGCGCGGGGCGTCCACCTCGAGCTCGAGGTGTCGGCGCCCGGGTACGTGAACCAGCGGCTCGCCTACGTCGTGCGCCGGCGGAAGAACATCGTCGACGTGCCGATGGTGGCGCTGGAGGTCGACCTCGCGCGCGACGCGCCCGACGACGTGATCATCCAGTTCGCCACCGACGACCCGATCGACTGACGATCAGGGCGCGGCCGTGATCGTGAGCCGGGTGAGGCGCACAGCCTCGAGCGGGAGGTCGCGCGGCCCGGTCGGCACGCGGGCGATCGCCGCGACCACCCCGTCTGCAGGCGGGGGGCAGTCGCCGAACACCGTGTGGCGGCCGTCGAGGTGGGCGGCAGGGCCATCGGTGACGAAGAACTGGCTGCCGTTCGTGTTCGGGCCCATGTTCGCCATCGCGAGCACCCCGGCGTGGTCGAACCGGCGCTCGGGGACGATCTCGTCGAGGAACCGGAACCCAGGGTCACCGGTGCCGTCGCCGAACGGGTCGCCCCCTTGGATCATGAACCCCGGGATCACCCGGTGGAACGTGGTGCCGTCGTACAGTGGGGTCGACCGGGTGGCGTGGTCGCGCGGGTCGACCCACGGGCGGGTCCCGCGCGCGAGCCCGACGAACGTCGCGACGGTGACCGGTGCTTCGTCGGGGAACAGCGAGCACCGAAACGCGCCGGACGTGGTCTCGAACGTCGCGTTGAGCGTGGTGCCGACTGGCCAGCCGAGCTCGGCGCGGAACGCCGCCTCGGGGTCCTCCGCGCCCGCGACCCGCCCTTCGTCGCCCAGCAGCCCGAGCTCGGACGCGAGGCGCAGGTAGTCGGCGCGCCGGTGCAGGGTGAAGTACGCGTACAGCAGCACCCCGAGCCCTTCGGTCATCCCCCCTTCGACCGCGCGCTCGATCATCGGCACGCCGGCCGGATCACCTGCGTCGAACCGGGTGATGCCCGCTGCGAGCAGGAACGCCGGCTGATCGGGCTCGGCCACCAGCGCCCGGTCGAGCGTGCCCAGCACGGCCTCGCCAGGCTCGGCGCCGACGTACCACGACAGGAACGCGATCCGGCCGTCGTCGGGGGCGAGCGCGCGCGCGCGGGCGAGGTGGTCGCCGCCGGTCCCGAGGGCCGCGGAAGCGATCGCCGCCGAGGCCGCGAGGCACGCGTCGTTCGGGTGTGCGTCGGCCAGCGCGACGAGCTCCGGCGCGGCGCTCGCGGTCCCGTTCAGCAGCGCCACCACCAGCTCCAGCGACCGGATGCCGGGGTGATCACCGGCGGCCTCGAGCACCGCGGTGGCGAGCTCCAGATCCGCGGCCCGCACCGCCGCCAGCGCCGCCTGGAACGACGCGCGGGCGTCGGCGTTCATCGGCCCCGCGTCGGGCACCGGGGAGATGCACACGCCCTTGCCCGGCTCTACGTCGAACCAGGTCGGGGCCACCGCAGCTGCGCTCGCCGCCTCGGGCCCGCCGAACGACCCTGCTCCACGGGACGGGCACCCGAGCGCTGCCAGCAGCCCGATCACCACACCTTCCGCCCGTCGTTGTGGTCCTCGACCATCCGCGGGATGAAGATCAGGTCGATCACCTGGCCGATCCCACAGAAGCCGCCGGTGAGCAACCAGATCAACCCGCTGATCGGCCGCCCGGTGTAGAACCGGTGGAGCCCCGCGATCCCGAAGAACCCAGGAATCCACAACAAGTACGCCCAGCCCACCGAACGATCGGTGCGGCGCTCGATCTCGTACGCCATCGCCCCTCTGCGACAGGTCCTATCGCAGCTCGTTGCTCCGGTCCCGCCGACGATCGAGCCAGCCCATGACCAGCCGGCCGGCGACCCGCGCAGCGCCCACCAGCGGCTTGTTGCCCCAGCTCATCCGGCGCACGAAGTCGGGCTCGAACCACAGCACCGCAGCGAGGACGGCAGGGCGCATCAGGCCTCCGATGCCTGTGTTCCTGCAAGTCGTGTGCCACTGGCCTGGATCGGGCGGACGCCCCCAATCGGGGCTGGGGTGCGTCGCCGCGGTGGCACCTGCGCGCCGAAGTGCGTCGCGCGCGACGCACCGGTCGGTCGCGCGGGGGACGAGATACGGG
>JBEBJC010000099.1:0-14391 GCA_040080105.1 Myxococcota bacterium | reverse complement strand
GTGGGGGCCGTCGCGCGGGGGCCGGGAGCCGAGCGGTAAACACCACCCACCCGTCCGGCTCGAGGAACTCGTGCGCGGGCAGGTGGGCGACACGAAGCCTCTCGGTCAGTTCCTCCAAGGCGCCGACGGGCTCGATCAGGCCGGCCGCCACGGCGAGCTCGTGCGCGAGCCTGGGGGTTCGACCGAGGACGCCGGGGTTGGCGACCTCGAGGCGATCGCCTGCGATCCGTACCCGGACGGGGTGGTCCGTGTCCCACGAGCGGTGGAGGAGCGCGTTGGCGACGGCCCCTCTGACGAGCCAGGGATCGACGCGGCCCGGGTGGACGGCGTCGAGGAGCTGGGGGATGGCGCCGACGTGGGTAGTGACGCGGCCATCGATCTGAGCGCGGACGGTGCAGGCGGGGACGCGCCGGTGGGGGTCCTGGCCCGCGAGCACGAACGCGGCGACGGTGGGTCGCCAGACGGCGCCGTCAAGGGAGAGGACACCGAGGGCGGCGAGAGCGGTTTTGTCGGTGCCGGCTCGCGCGTGCCAGCGGGCGACGCACTGCGGGTCGAGGTCGTCGATGACGGTGTCGGGCACCGGGTGACGATCGGCGGGGAGTGCGGCGCGCCCGACGACGAGCCAGCCGTCGTCGACCTCGAGCGTCTCGACGTCGAGCCCGAACCATGTCCGAGCGACGGTGGCGTCGGACGCGGCGCAGCAGAGGACGGCGACGAGCGGTCGGCCGAGTGAACGGAGGGAGGCGCGTACGGCAGCTCGGCCGTCGGCGAAGCCGTGCGCCTGGACGGCAGACCCGAGGTCGTGATGGAGGTGGCGGAGGGCGGAGGCAGCGTCGAGCATGTCTTGCTCCGGGGGGCTGGATGATGTCTTGCTCGATCATGCTCTCGCGGCGTTGTCCTTCGATTCTCACCCCGGAATCGAACTGTGCCGACCGGCCGGCCATGCCACCCTTCCGGCTCGGCGGTTCTCGACGGCACACCGCGCGGCAGGTTCTGCACCTCGGCGATCAGGTCCACCGTGCGCAGCTGCTCCGCGAAGGCCCGATCGCCGCGCCGCGCGATAGGCGAACATGGCCCGGTCGGGGAGCTTATCGAGCTCTGCGGGACAGCCGGCACTCGGCGGCAATGGAGGAGGACAGCTCGTGAATGGGTCTCCCGACATCGACTTCCGCCAGATCGCGCCCCGCGGCGGCAGCCGGGACCGCGCGTTCGAGGAGCTATGCTGCCAACTTGCCCTCGCCGAATCCGGCGACAGCCCGTCGTTCCGACGTGTCCGGGGTGATGGTGGGGACGGCGGCGTCGAGTGTCTCTGGACAGACACCGACGGCGTGGTCCGCGCGTGGCAGGTCAAGTACATCTTCGACCTTGGGGCCGCGCTCGAGAAGGCTGCACGGTCGCTCACCAGCGCGCGGAAGAACTACCCCGACCTCCGCCACTACGCTGTCTGCCTTCCGTTCGACCTCGCAGGTTCCAAGGGCCGGAGGGGGAAGAGCGAGCAACAGAAGTTCAACACCTTCAGGGAGGAACAGGAGCGGGTGCCGTCCGCGGCGGGGCAGCCGATAACGATCGAGCTGGTCAGCGCGTCGCTGCTTCGCGACCGACTCCTGCGGATAGACGCGAGCGGAGGTCGCCGACGCTTCTGGTTCGACGATGGGCTGCTCGGCGCTGACTGGTTCGCGACCCACCTGTCGGACGCGTTTCGGCGCGCAGGTCCCCGATACCGGCCCGAGCTCCACCACGGGCACGCGCTGGACGAGGCGCTTGCGGCTCTCGGCGACACGTCCGCGTGGCGCGAGACCCGCGAGGCTTGGTGGCGGCGGATTCAGCGCCACCTACGGCCGTGGACCCTTGTCATCACCACGAAGCCGTCGGACACCTGGGTCGGCCCTATCCCGGGCGCGGCGCGGGAGAGCGCGGAGAGCCTGCTTCGCACTCTACATTCGGTGCTCGAGGCGTTGTCGCCGGACGCCACAGACTCCGACATCGCCACACCGGCCCAAGTCGCCCACGCGTTGGCTCTCCAGTGCGAAGGCGAGCTCGCGGCTGCCCTTGACGAGCGGCACGGGGCGGGCGCCGCGGACTCGCCGACGTTCCGTCATCGCGAGTCCGAGCTCCACGGACATGTTCCGGCCGCCCACCTCGACGAATGCCGCGAGCTCCGGGCCGACCTGGCCGCGCTCGTCGAATGGACGGCGTCGCCCGCCATCCGCGCCCATGCGGAGCGGGCGCTGCTCCTGGTTGGGCCGGCCGGCATCGGCAAGACCCACGGACTGTGCGACGGGGCCGCCCGCCGGCGCGCCGTCGGTCAGCCGACCGTCCTCGTCGCCGGCGCGCAGCTCGGAGGGGAACGATCGCTGGGGGAGAGCCTTGTGGGGGCGCTCGGACTCGGGGCCACGTGGGCCCACGACCAGATGCTCGATGCCCTCGACGCCGCGGGCTTCGCGTCCTCGGAGCGGACTCTGTTGATCATCGACGCGATGGACGAGCGCGCCGACCGCGCCCGCTGGTGGGATGATCTCCCCGTGCTGGTCGCGGCCGTGAAGCAGCGGCCCCACCTCGCGCTGTGTGTGTCGGTGCGGGACGCCTACCAGCGACAGCTGATCCGCTCCGACCTCGATGTCCCTACGCTGGTGCACCCTGGGTTCGGCGAGGCCGTGTTCGACGCCTGCACGGCGTTCTTCCGGTTCCACCACCTCGACCCGCCCGTCGGTCCACTCCTCGAGCCCGAGCTCGGGAACCCGCTATTCCTCAGGGTCGTCTGCGAAACGCTCCGTGAGTTGGGGCTGTCCGCCCTCCCCGCAGGGTGGAGCGGGATTCGACAAATGCTCGACCGCCTCCTGCAGGCGCGGGACGAACGGCTTCGACAGGAGCACCCGGGCGTCGGGGCGGGAGCGGTCACCCGGGCGATGAGCGCCCTCGCCGCGGCGCTGCCGGAGGGTGGTGCCGTGGCGTGGTCCACGGCAGACGAGATCGTGACGGGCACCCTGCCAGCGTCGCAGCGAAGCCGCGTGGAGTTGCTGGTTCACCTCGTTGCGCTCGGGCTGGCCCGCTGCGCTCCCGTTGATGGCGGCGAGGACGAGGTCGACATCGCCTTTGGCCGGCTGCGCCACCACCTCCTCGCCGACAGGTACACCCAGCCAGGCGCGTCATCGAACGATAGCCTCCGCCGCCTCGCGCTCGACGATCCGGGCCTCGCCGAAGCGCTCGCGCTGGTGATGCCGGAGCGCGTTCGGGGGGAGCTGGTGGACCTGGCGTCCATGCCGTGGGAGGGCCACGACCTGACCCTCGCGTGGCTCGCCGCGCTCCCATGGCGCGGAGCCTCCACCTTGTCGGCGCGCTGCGAGGAGCTGCTGCGCGGCGCGTTGGCCGAATCGGGCACCGTGTACGAGGCCCTGGGCGCGTTGTTGACCCTGGCCATGCGGCCCGGACACAGGCTCGACCACCACTTCCTTCACGCACTCCTCGCCGAACAGGCGATGCCGGCGCGCGACCGAATGTGGTGCGGCTACGTGTACGACGCGTTCGAGCGGTCGTCGCCTCCGTCACCGCTCTTCCGGCTGCTCAGCGCCCCTTGGGACAGCCCGCCGGTCCCACTGCCTCGCCGCCTCTTGGAGGCGTGGCTCGTTGTCCTCGGCTGGTGCGGCGCCGCCGCGGATCTGCGGGTGCGCGACGCTGCGACGAAGACCGCCGTACGCCTGTCTGAGCCAGATCCCGGTGTATGGGAACTGGTGATCGAGCGGTTCGCCGACGTGGACGACGACGCGGTGCTGGAGCGCATCCTCTGCGCCGCCTACGGGACGCTCCTCCGGAACCCGGTCCTCGGGCCTCTCGCGGCCGTCGCCAACGTCGTTCGCAGCCGTGTCCTGCTCCGCACGTCCGGAACGCCGAGCCACGCTCTGGTGCGGGACTTCTCGCGGTGCATCGGGGAGTGGGCGAGTCACCGGGGCGTCCTGCCGCCAGGGGTCCCGCTCACGGAGTTCCAGCCCCCTCACGCCCGTCCGATCCGCTTCCAGATCCCAACCGAGGACGACCTGGAGATTTTCGCGGACGATCGGGACTACCCGCGCCTGTACGCCAGCGTGATGAGCGAGTGGACGGGGGACTTCGCGAAGTACACGATGCCGTACGTGCTGCGCGCCTATGAGAAGCTTCTCCCACCCGAAGAGGCCCGGCGCCTGCTGCTCGCAATGGCAATGGGGCTGGGGTACTCGCCCGACTTGCACGCGGCGTACGACCACGAGATGCTGCGCACCTATGGCTATGGTCGTGGACGTCCCGCTTGGGCCGAACGGATAGGAAAGAAGTACCAGCGCATTGCGCTTGGTAGGCTCGTGGGCCTGCTCGACGATCTGGCCCGTGCACGGGGGCTGGCCGTCCCGGGGCTGGCCGGCGCGAGCCTCAGGGACACGGATCCGAGCTTGTTGCAGCGCGAATCGGTGGAGCCCCGCGTAGCCGACGGAAAGGCGCGATGGTGGTCGCTGGTGAGCTGGAGCTTCACGGAGACCGAGCCACGCTCCGACGACAGCGGGATCGGCGGCGAAGACTACCCGGATCCGGCTGCACTCGTGGCGCCGCTCGTCGATCCCGCGTGTCCAGAGCGCCGGTGGCGGCTCCTCGGCGGCCACTTCGCGTGGGATGCTCGGGCTCTCGGCGATGATGCTGTTCCCTACCGCGAGATCTGGATGATCGTGACGGGCTACCTCGTACCTCGCCGACAGAGGAACGCGTGCTGGACGGCGTTGAAGGACGCCGACTTCATGGGCCATTGGATGCCTGATGGTGGACAAGAGGACGGCCGCCTCTTCGCCGGTGAGTACCCATGGTCCCCCTCCTTCCCCGAGATACGCACGACGCCGGACGCATGGGACGAGCGAGCCAAGCGGCTCCAACAACTGGGTCTGCGGCCAGTCCTGGGGCGGCTGAACGGACCGGAGGACACCTGGCAGCAGGGAACGATCTCGATCGAAGCGCCCTCAGTCGAGCTGGCGGAAGCGACGCGCACCCGCTGGGACGGAACGTCGGGGTTCCGCGACGAAAGCGGATGCGTTCTGTTCCGGGACCCATCGGTCACAGGCGGCGGACCGCGCGGGCTCTGGGCAGATTATGAGGCTCTGAGCGAGACGATCGACCGGCTCGAAGCGGACTTGATCTGGACTGTGCTGGCGAAACGCCAGGTAGTGAATCGAGACCTGGGCGATAGGTTTCAAGGGGAGAAGCACGTGAGCTGGACGATGCGCCAGTCGAGAGGCCGCGTTGTAGTCCGGCGCACCGGAGGCGAACATATCCACGCCGATCGCAGCCGAAGCGGCATGAGCCCACCGACACCAGAAGAAGCGCTGACCTCGAAAGCCCCGGCGCGAGTTGCGGAGGTGTCGGACGGGTGGGTCGAGGGCGGAGCACTCACACAAACTCCTGATGGCGAGACAGGACGATGAGCACGCGTACCGATGCCGGCGGAACCGCTATGGCGGGTGGTGCCCGTTTCGAGGTGCTCGTCGGGGCCTGGTTGCTCGCGTGCATGCTCTCTGACACAGCGCCCGCGTGGGGCAGCGGTCGCACACGCATCAAGCACGTGAGAGGCAACTCAGGACAACCGGTTGACGATCTCCTTCTCAGCACGAGTGGTCCCGGAGGAGACGGGTGGTCGTTCATACAGGTGAAGAGCTCACTGCGTCTGGGCGCAGGCGAGCAATCCACCTTCGGCGAATTGGTGCAGCAGTTCTGCACGCAACTCTACGCGTGGGACACTGCCGGAGGGCGCGGCAACTGGGAACGCAGGCTCGAGCCTGAGCGAGACTATCTGGTGCTGGCGCTTGGCGCGGGCGCCAGCAAGTCTGTGTCTACCGTGCTCCCGAGACTTCTCCGCCGGGCTGCCACGTGGTCCGATGATGAGCCCCTGTCAAAAGTGCCACGGTCCGATGAGGAGCGGCGGGTGTGGACGAGCTTCCACGACCATGTGCGACGCAGTTGGACGACCCTCGCTGGCGCGCCCCCCGGTCTCGAAGCCACCCGTCGTCTCTGCAGGCTGCTCCACGTAGAGGTTCTGTCTCTGGATCACAGGCAACCACCGACCGTGGCGAGGGACCTGCTTCGAATGGCCGTAGACAGCCGAAGGGCAGATGACGCTTGGTCGGTGCTTGCTGGTCTTGCAACGGAGATGTCGGCCGACGCCGTGGGCTTCGACCGCCCAGCAGTTGTGCAGCGCCTGCGCTCGAGGGCGATCACGCTTGTCGGAAGGCAAGACTATGTGCAGGATCGCGAGGTGCTCAAGGCAGTCTCGGTGCGCTCGTTGGAGGATCTAGAGAGATTCACTCGCATCGATGTGCCAGGTGAAGGGCCACTCCGAATCGATCGAGCTGTGGTGGCTGAGGCCCTGGCGTTCGCAAAGAAAGGGAACAGCTTCTTGATCACCGGTGAGGCGGGGGCAGGTAAGTCAGCGGTTCTCCACGATCTGGCTGTCGGCCTTCGCTCACCTGGAACAGAAGTAGTCGTTCTCAGTGCAGACACGGCCCCAGAGGAACTGCGTAGGCTGCAACACGACCCCAGTGACGTTCTGCGAGACTGGGCACAGAGCTCGAATGGCTGGCTCCTCGTCGACGCGCTGGACGCGCTTCGCGAACCGCAAGCGGGAGCCGCATTACGCCATATCTTGGCGAGAGTGCTGGGGTCTCCGCCTAGTTGGGGTGTCATCGCTACCTGTCGTGTCTTCGACCTGAAGCATAGCAAAGAGCTGCGCGAGCTGTTTCGCGGGCGGCCGCTTGAGGGCTTCTGCTCCAGCCAGTTCCGGCAGCTGCGCCACGTTCATGTTCCCCTGTTGGACAAAGCGGAACTCGAACAGGCTCAAAGGGGGTCGCCCAAGCTCGGGGAAAAGCTCGCTGCAGCACCCGCGGACCTCGTGGAGCTCCTACGGATTCCCTTCCACCTATGGCTCCTGGCTCGCCTTTGTGATGTGCTGCCAGCAGACGGTCTCTCGAAGATCCGTGGCCGAGCGTCGCTTCTGGAGGAGTACTGGTCTTATCGCGTGGCCGGGGACCACCTTCGTAACGAGCGAGAGGCGCTCCTGCGGGTTGTCTGCGAGGATATGGTCGATCACCACAGACTTTATAGCGCGCGCGCGACAGCGTCCCTTCGCGCCCCGCAAATCCTGACCGTGCTGGAGAGCGACGAGGTGCTGGTCCCAAGGCGGGGAGGCGACGACACCTGGCTCAAGTTCCCCCACCACGCCCTGTTCGACTACGCGGTGATGAAGCTGGTGCTCAGGCCGCAGGTTGGTAGCTTTCGCGGCTGGCTCGGGGAAGACCGAACGCGCGCGATCTCGATCCGACCGAGCTTCGTGCTGGAGCTCGAGGATGCATGGCATCAGGCTGAGCACGATCACAGGGACGAGCGCTCCCAGTTCTGGGATGAAGCCTTTGAGCTTCTAGCTCCGGGTATTCCGTCCATCGTCAGCCTGGTACCGGCAGAAGTTGCGGCTCGAAATGCGGAGGAAGCGCGCGATCTGTCGGTGCTTCTTTCTCGTCTCGTTTCGCCCATTTCGGACACCCGGGCTGCCGCGTCCGACGCCTTAGACGCCGTCCGGGCAGCCCTCGCAGCTCTCGGTCGCAGTGCGGCCCGAGGTCCTTGGCCTGCCTTCCTTAAGACCTGCGCGGCTCAGGTTTCCCGAGAGACCCTCGGCCAGCTCGACATGATGCTCTGGCAGGCATTCCAAGCCATCAGCGGCGAGGACGAATCCGTGCGAGAAGCAATCCACGCTGCTGGCTGTGACGCGCTTGATTTCGCACTACGGGAACGCATCCCGCATGGGGGTTTACTCCACAAGGCCATCCGGGTTGTCTGCGGGACCCTACCCAAGCGTCCTTTGTTCGCCGAGCGCGTGCTTCGTAAGCTGCTTGAGCCCGAGCGACTCGCAGAGTACGGCCACCTCTATGTCTCGGAGATCGGGCAGGAAGCGCCTAAGCTACTGGCGGTGATGCCCGACTTCGTTGAGTCCCTCTACACGGGGCTCTTCACGGTGGAGCCCGCAGACGACGGCCCGGTGCAGATGTCGAGACTGCCCGCGATCGTGTCCAATATCCGACAGGACTACCACATGGGTCGATGGGCGCTCGGTGAGGTCGCTCGGGATTTCGCCCAGTCGTTGCCCGACAGAGCGACCAGAGCGGTCGCCAAGGTTGTCGACCACTATGCCCGCTCACAACACGCCCGCGATGCAGAGCTGGTGCCGGAACACTTCGAATTCGAGGGTTCTAGTGTCACTTTCTGCTCCGACTTCTCCTACATCTGGGATTCCGGCACGTACGATCATGACGATGCAATGAAGGTGCTTGATGGATGGGAGTCCGGCCTCGCCGACGTCTTGGCCGACTCCACCCGGGAGAACGATTGGCAACAGGCGGTTTCGACGTTTCTCGAGACCAACCGCATGGCCATTGGTTGGTCCCGGATGCTCCGCCTGGCCGCCAACCATCCGACCACCCTGGGTCTCCGGTTGCGACAGTTAGCCCTGCAGCCTGTTCTCCTTCTCAACCTGAACACGGCCTACTCCGCCGGGTTGTTCCTTCGCGCCCGCCACGCCAAGGGAGATGCAGAGGAACGACGGGCTATCGAGGAGGTTGTGCTATCGCTTCCGGAGTTCGTGGACACAGCTGTTCGGGAGCACGTGAATCGGCATCGGGACACGCTGATCTGCGACTGTATGGATTACGAGAACATCGTTCTTCCCAGAACGCGTGACCGACGCGAAACCGCGGAGCAGTCAGACCCTGACCACTCGCTTCGACCCGTCTTCACCACCACGGGCTTCGTCGCAGTGGCGGAGGACTGGGAACGAGACCTTGGGGAGTCCGGCGTTGACACAGGGGACACCCAGAGCCGGATACTGATTGCTCTCACGAAGCCAGTTCGCGACTTCCAGACCAGACATAGCAGCCAAGGCCCTGACGGTGCGGCCCTCGCCGAAGGCGCCGAGGCTGTTCGGCGACTGTGGGCCGAGATTAGGGGCCATCCGCTCGAGCGACACACCACGCTGTTGGGGACAGCGCAGGGCTATCTTGCGGAGGCCGGTGCCATCTGCGCGGCGTCAGAGCACCTCCAGCAGGTAGACGGACTACATGACCTTGCGGCCTCAATTTTGGTCGCGATGGCAGGACATCCAGATCCCGCGTACTCGTCGGAGCGAGAATCTCAGTTCGCCCAGAGCCCATCGTGGGGCATGCCAAATCCCCGTATTTCCGCCGCTGTGGGACTGCTCTCGCTGACACGATACGAAGCTGCGTCGCAGCAACTGCTGGACACCGTCGAGGCCCTATCGAAAGACGACGTTGCTCCTGTGCGCTTCCAGATCGTCCAACGCGCCAATACGCTGTACGACCGCGACCGCGCCCTAATGTGGCGCATTATCGACGCGGCCATGCGAGAGGAAGTGAACCCTGCCGTGGTCCAAGGCGCGCTAAACGGACCCATTAGCCGGCTTCTGCACCATCACCGAGAGGAGTGCCTGGGGCTACTGATCGACGCCTGGCGTCGATCACCGGAGCTTGGACGCTCCGAGCTGCAGGGTCAGCTTGCGCGCGCTCTCGCCGACACCTGGCTGTTCTGGGGAGAGAGTCGAAGTCGCTCGGAGCTGACCCCGGTACTAGCCAATCCATTGGCGTTCCAGTCCAGTGTTCGCGCCCTGGTGAGAGCGTGCGGCTGCGCCATTGCAGCTGCGTCTGCCACCCGAGAAAATCGGGAGAGGGCCGCTGCCGGCCTTCGAGAAGCTGCTGCCGCGGTATGCGCTTGCGCGAAGAACCAGCCGTGGAGATCGCACGTAGCCCTGGAAGCGGACGATCCCCGCCTGGCAGAGATGAAGAACACGGCAGCCCTTCTCGATGCCGTTGCTTTCGAGATCCGAATGGTTTCGAAGGGTGGTGCAAAGAGCCCGGCGCTGTCGCCCGAGCATCGGGCCTGGTTCATCGATGCGATCACACCGGTGGTTGACGACCTGCTCGTACTTCCGCTGGTGCCGATCGCTCACCATCTAGTGGAGGGGATCGTCGCCCTCACGGAGGCGAGCCCCCGAAACGCTTTCCTTCTCATGAGCAGGGTCGTCGCTGCAGCCACCGAAGACAGGTACCACATCGAGCAGCTGGCCATGGCAGAGGTGGTGGCCATGGTGGAGACCGTACTGGCCGACCACGGTTCCATCTTCGAAGAGCCACAGTGCCGCACAGCTCTGATGGACATCCTCGATCAGTTCGCCGGGTGGCCTGCCGCCCAGCGACTGCTCCATCGCATCGACGATCTCTACCGATGAACACCGGCACATCGGAATTCCGGAGCACCCTGGTTCAGCTCCATGCACGCTACCGGGAGAGGCTCGATGGGTTCGCCCGCGACGGCGGGCGACGGCATGCTGATGCGCTCGAGGCGCAACTACGGGTCTGGTTCGTCGATCGAGTCCTACAGGCGCTGGGGTGGAGGGGCTTTGGCCTTACGGATGAATACCCCGTGGACGCGATCCCCGGCAGCGGCGAGAAGCGCTGGCGGCTGGACTACCTCGGCCATGCACGAGACGACGAGGGTACGGTGCCCTTGCTGGTTGTGGAGACGAAGCGGCCGAGTAGTCCCCTTCCAGAGTTCAGCTCATCTGAACTCGTTTTCGTTGGCTACTCCAGGAGGGACTTGCTGGTCGCAGCGCTCCGGGGCCAAGTCGCCCTCGCTGGGGAGTGGGCCGACTGGCTTGCTAAGGCACGCGGATACGTCGAGCGCCTGGTCCATCAGCACCGCGACCACTGCCCCGTACGCCTCGTGTTCACCAATGGTGACTGGTTCATCTTGATCCTCAACCCCCGCAGGTGCTTCCTTGACGGAGAAGCCACGACGGAGGACGTGCTCGTCTACAGGGAATGGGCCGAGGTTGAAGCCGATAGTGGACAATTACTCAGGGAGCTGCACTATGACCAGATCCTAACCCCACTGGTCCCCGTGGAGCTGCATGCCTCTCACGCCGGTCGGGTCTTCGAGCTGGGCCCCCCAATCAAGGTACTGCGGGGTCTGCGGGTGGCATACCGCCCTGATTTGGACGCCCTGCGGCCAGAACCCGCACCGGAGCTGCGGGTGTGGCCAGTGCTTTTGCTCAAGGCCCAAGGAGGCCGGTGGTTTCGGGTTATGCGCCCACCTCTCGATGGCAGCATGCTCCTCGTGCCTCACAAGTACGATCGCTTGCGTCGACACCTCTCCGACGTAAAGGAAGAGGCCGATGAGCTGCTCGGCGAAGTGCGAGCTGCTATGGGTTATGTGCTGCCCGACCCGTGCGACCTGAACGAGCATCTCACGGATCATTCCGACCGCCTCCTGGTCCCTCTGGTTCGCGAGCTTCACAACAGGGACTCCCGGTCGAATCACTACTTGCTCGCATTGGGCAGAGAGACTCACTTCCTGCGTCGGGCGTCGTCCCCATGCAGCTCATGTCCGTTCCACGATGTTGGTGCCTGCCCGGAGGACCGCCGGGTAGCCGATGCGTTCTCACGCTCCGTGGTCAGCAGGTCGTTCTTCAAGACCGGAGAGGATCATGCGTGCGCTCATTTGTCTACCCGCCGAGCCAAGGAGCCTGCGCCAACGTTGACCTCGAGGTTCGGCGACGCTCGCTGCCACATCTGGTCCTTCGAAACCGGGCTATGCTGTCGGGCGTGCGGCTTTGAACGTTTATGTGCGGGCGGGGCATGGTTCTCCCGAGAGCTCCCGTGCTCGCCTGCGCGCTCCCTATCCAGACGAAAGAAAGGCTAGATACGTAATCAAGCTATCCGATGGAGGAGGCATCGCTACCGATAGGTACGAGATGCACCAGCTCCCGCACGTCTCGGTCCTCTCCAACCCCCGCGGTCCGGAGGGAGGGAGCGCGTCACGCGATCAGATTCCCTGACCCACGGTCACGTCCATGCGATCAGGTCGCCACCAGCTCGCAGGCCGGCGGACGGACGATGGGCTCGCGAAGCAAGGCCGTGGGCGTTGGCAGGATGACTCAACGGCTCTTGTGCGGTTCGGTGCCGAAGAAGGTGACGCACCGCTGTGGGTTCCCGTTTAGAAAGTATGACGGACACCGATTGTCCGATGTCGGCGTCGGACACATTCTGACGTGCGCGGTCACCACTTATCATCCCGATCAGCCGTCTTGGACGGATGGCACTTCGAGGTCATTGGTTTCCGACGGGCTCCCTACGGCGCAGCGTCTTCTTCGGCCTCGGCTTCTTGCACCGCCGCAGCGCGACCCTCCATCAACTCAGCGCACCAATCGAGAGCTCCCACAACTGCCCCCAGTGCGGCGCCCAGTCCGTACTCGAACAGGAAGTCACGATCGGCCTGCGAAAGCTCACCTCGTGCCGACCACTTATCCCAGTCCTTTGGCATGAAGTCGTATGATACGTCGATCCGCTTGCCACCGACTCCATCCAGAGACACGGTTCCATTATCATCCTCATTCACTGTTGCCCAGCAAGATGATCGTTCATAGTACGCCGTAGCGATGTCGAGCGCGTTGAGCATCGCATCGAGGTCGGAGGCAAGTGATACGCCAAAGTATCCAGAATCGTTCTCAAGCTCCCGCGACAGCGAACTCACCCGATAGCCATGACCGCGTAGCCGATCGTTCATTTCGCGAAAGGCCGCATCAAGGATCTCAAAGACCTCATCCCGTAGCGTGCGCTCCTCAGCATCATCAGCCACAAGCGATAGGGCGTTCAATTCACGCTGTCCAACGAAGAAGGTACGCTCGCGAGCCAGTGTAATCGCGCGGCCGGCCAGCACAGTGGAGCCTGGGACCGTTGCGTCCAGGCACTCGTTGTTCAAATCGAGCACACGCCGAAACAGATGGTACGTCGCCATCCAGTCGTCGCGATCCTGCATACCGCGATCTATCAGGTAAATTAGCTCTGGCGGCGCCAACGGTGGGCGCAGGTAGGCGAGCGGTGGATTATTCACGTGTATCCGCCGCCCAGCGAAAACCTCATATATCACCAGGCACAGCGAATAGAAGTCGTCGCGCGAACTGCAGCTAGACACGTCGGCGCGCTGACGAGACGAGATGTATAGCAGCGATCCCATCTGGTCAACCGTGACGGTCAACGCCGCTGCGGTATTCAACTCCTTCGCGATGCCGAGGTCGCCAAGCTTTGCGACTCCGTCCTTGGTAAGGAGTACATTGTTCGGTTTGATGTCTCGGTGTATGTGGCCGCCTACGTGTAGATCGTTCATGCCCTTTAGTAGTTGGGCACACCATCGCACTGCCTGTGCTTGGTCGTAGTTGGCCCGTGTAATGGCGCCCTGCAGTGTACCTCCAGCTAGCCACTCAAGAACCAGGAATGGCAGGCCTGCGACCTCTCCATGGTCTAAACCACACACCACCCAGTGACTCTTCACCTTAAGCGATGCGCCAATCTCAAGGCGCATCCGCTCCACCTGGGTATCGGTCAGGTCGAAACGCTCCGCATGTAGGACCTTCACCGCCGCGCGTTGTCCGGTTGACAGCGCCAACGCTTCCCAGACGACGCCGACGCCGCCCTTACCGGCCACAGCAATAAGCCGGTAACGGTCGTTCTGGCCACTCAGAATGCTACCAACGCCAACGCTCAAGTGCCCGCCTCCCGTGCTGCAAGACGCTGGACGATGCTATCAGAACCCTCCTGCCCACGGGCGCGCTGTCCGATGCGTCTGTCGACAACATCGAGGGGGCCCATGTCCGCGGCGTCGTCGAGGGACCGCACGAGCACGGATCCAGCGGATGCTACGACGCTCACGGGTTCATGTGTGCATCCGAGGTGACAACCGCCCGTTCCTCGCGAGGTATCCTCGGGGCTGATGCGCGCGTTAAGCACCGCACAAGAACCAGAATCCTGGGTCCCGGGCCTTCTCGATTGGCGGACCACATCTGCCGCCCCCGACCGCGGTCACACCACCCGCCTCTTGACAATCACAGCAAGCAGTCGTGCGGCCCGGGCGGACGCAGGGGCTCGAAATGCAAATGGTTGTGATCGCAGGTGTGGAACACGGAGTCCAGCTTATCTCCGATAGCGTGGATGGCCGGCCCAGGAAGGGCGTAGAACGCGTGGTACGGCCACTGCTCACGGCGGAACGAGCAGTGAATGAGCACAGCGGCGACAGACGCCGTCTCCGGCTTCGTCAGCGCCTCGCGGACTCCGTCCTCCCAGCCGGTGAACGGGCAGTGCCAGGTCGCATCGAGCAGCACGATACCCGGCACCCCACCTGCGGCGATCTGCTTCCCCGCCTTGTACACGTAGCGGGCGGTCCGGCGAGCCAGGTGTCAAGGGGCGGCCCATGTGACCGCAGTCGGGGCGGCAGATGTGATCCGTCGATCGAGCCGATTCGCGACATCGTGATCGACCTCCCTCTGGTGGC
>JBEBJC010001033.1:0-3212 GCA_040080105.1 Myxococcota bacterium | reverse complement strand
GTAGAGGCCGTAGCCCCCGACGACGAGGCCGCCGGCGAGCCGCAGGTCGACGGGACCCACGTCCATGCGGTCCTCGCCGAAGTAGCCCTCGGCGAACGACGCCGCGAACACGGTGCCCTGGGTCTCGGCAGTGTGGAGCACGGCCTCGGCGACGGTCTCCGAGACCTCCCGGGCGCGCGAGATGCGCCCGCCGAGGTTCTTGATCTTGTCGACGGCCTCGGCGAGGGCGCCCTTCTGCTGCTTGTCGGGCAGCTTCTCGCCCTGGAGGGCCTTGCTCAGCGCGGTGGGTGGCATCCGTACCTCTCGTAGGGGGCGCCGCCCCCGGTGGTCGCGACCGGAACCAACCGGTCACGCCCTCCTTGTACGGCGAGGATGCTAGGTTTGCGGCTCGTTTCGCCAGCCGCCGCCGACCGCGGTCGAGCGGTTGGACGCGGTCGGCGGGCGGGTGGTCAACCGCTGCTGCGAGCACGTGCGTTACTCTTGAGCGAGAGGACGGTCATGGGCGCAGCCCTCGACATCTCCTGGACGGATGCACCTTCGGTGGAGCGGGTGCTGGGGCGGCTCGTGGAGCCCGCCCGGGCGTTCGTGCGCCTGCACTTCGTCGCGGTGGCGTGCCTCGCAGCCGACGTGGAGAGGCATCCCGGAGTGGAGGAGGCCCGGCGGTTGATCCGGGCATGCATGGCGGTTCGAGGGGCCATCGTGCTCGCCGCCTGGGCCTCGCACGAGGACCCGCTGTCGGTCCTCCTCGACCTCTCGCGAGAGGGAGACGCCCAGCTCCGCCGCGACGTGGACGTACACGGCGACCGCAGGCTCGTCCGCACCCTGGACCGCCTGCAGGCCATCGACGCACGCATCCGGCAGGTGATCGGCAAGGCGCCCCGCGTTGCCGCCGGACCGGGCTTCGGTCCGTATGTCGAACGCCTGTTCGTGCTCGATGCGGCCCTGCTCCTCACGCTCCGGGCCTCGGATCGGCGGACCGACCGCGATGGACTCCTAAACGTGATCGACGGCCTCGCGTCGGAGCTCGAGCGGTCCTTCGAGCGAGAGGCGGATCCGGTCGTCCTCCCGAGCATCGGCGCGGACGAACGCGGGGAGCTGGACCCGGAGTGCCTCCCCCAGACCGGCCTTGCGGCCGAGGATGTCGAAGCGGCCGCGCGCTCTGCCTTCACCGAAGAGCGGGTGGCGGACGCTCGGGAGCTGGTGGCACTCGGCCTTCGCTGGCACCCGGATCATGGGGGCCTGTCCGCCCTCGCGCGGGCCATCGCAGCGCCGACCGTGCGGCCCCGCGCCGCCGGCTCCGCGGCACGGGACGCGTGGCTCCGGTCTCGCGCCTGGGTCGCTGCGCACACGGACCAGTACGCGGGGCGGTGGGTCGCGGTCTGGGACGGGCGTCTCCTTGGGGCCGCCGATCGGCCCCAAGAGCTCGTCGCGATGTCCGGTCTGACGAAACTCCCGAGTGGCACCCTGGTGACCCGGGTCGCGCGTGGGTGATGACGGGCGCCGGTCGTACACCCTTCCGTGACCATGCACGCGGCGACGGCGCTGCACGCATCGTCGTGGACGTGGAAATCGGGCCGAACGGCGTCAAGACCGAGATGGTCGTCGACACCGGAGGGACCTGGATCGTCGTCGACCCCGGCCTCGCCGCGCTTGCCGGCATCGAGCCCGCAGTCGACGACAGGGTCGCGGAGCTGATGGTGCGGGGCTCGTTGTGGCGCGGCCGCCTGGTGCGCGCCACGGCCACGTTCCTTGCCGATCAGGGGCACAATCTCGTTGTCGAAGGCTCGTTCTTCGTCCCCGAGCTCGACCCTGGCGACGAGTGGCGGGCGCCTTCCTTCCTCGGTTGGTCGGGTTGTCTCGAGCACGTGCGCTTCGCCGTGGACCCCCAGGCCCGCACCTTCTCGTTCGCACCGGTGGACCCCGAGCTGCGCCCGGAGCGCACCTCCGGGTGAGCGGTTGGTTTCACTGCTGTCGAGCACGGTGTGTGCGGTCGGCGGCCCGTCGAAGGGACGTGGTCGCGGTCGGCAGCGCGGTTGACCTGCGTACGGGTGCGGTTGGGGTCCAGCGGTCGGCGCGGTTGGAAGATTAAACCCTGCAGAGCGCGACTTATGGCCGATCGGTAGGTACTGTTTCGGGGTGCGGTGAGCCAGCCGCAACCCCGGACGGCCCATGTACCACCACCTCCAGTTCGACGGCCTCGACGAGACCGACCAGCGCGTCCACCAGCACCGCGACGACCTCGGCTACCTCACGGTCCACGAGGTGCTCGACCGGAACCGGAACGAGCAACTCGGCCGCGTGTACTTCAACGCCGTCGACCTCGCGCCGTTCCTCACCGAGGCCGAGCCGGACGCGGGCGGCGAACTCGGCGACCTCTCCGACCTCGGGGACGGCCCCACCTCCGAGGACCTCGCGCAGGCCGCGTCGCGGTGGATGCGGCACGTCGTGGCCACGAACATGGTCGGCCGAGCCGAGGCCAAGTTCAAAGCCAGCCTCTGGCGCCCCAAGGGCGAGGGTCAGTTCCACAGCGCCCGGTTCGTGTGCCGCAACCTCGAGGTCGACGACACTCCGCCACTTGCCGTCCCCGCGCCCACCGTCGTCCCGCCGCAGCCAACCATCGGCGAGGCCCTGCCCGAGGGCCGCGTCTGGCGCGCGCTCGGCGAGGGGTACACCCACCTCATCGGCCTCCTGCAGCAGAGCTACGCGCACCTCGCGACCCTGCAGAACACCACCATCTCGAACCAGAACCAGCAGATCCTCCGGCTCCAGCGCGTCCTCGAGGAGCTGATGGGCGAGCTCACCAAGATGCGCGTCGGCATCGCCGAGGTCGACGTGCGCCGGCGCGAGGACGATGGCGAGACCAAGGTCCGCGAGGAGCTCGGCAAGCAGTTCATCTCCGAGCTCGGCACCTTCGGGCGCGTCGTCGCCGCCGCCAAGTTCGGGATGGCGCCCGAGCTCGTGGAGCTCGCGGAGATCGTCAACGCCAGCCCGGAGCTGATGGAGGCGATGAAGAGCCCCGAGGTCAAGCGCCTGCTGAAGGACGAGAAGACCCGGAAGGAGCTCGCCGAGCTGCTGATGATGGCCGCGAAGACCCCGCCGGCCGCGAACCAGCCCCCGCCGGCGGCCAGCGCCGCGGCCTGAACCCGCCTCTCCGAGGCGCTCCCACCCACCCACGAACCAGGAGGCTCCCATGCCGGAGACCCGCGCTACCC
>JBEBJC010001032.1:0-3213 GCA_040080105.1 Myxococcota bacterium | reverse complement strand
GGGCGGGGGTGACCATCCGGACCTCCAGGACGAGCGGAGCCCGGCATCTAGCTCGCGGTTCGACCACCTGCCACGGGGCTCACCCGAACACGCCGGCGCTCGCGATCCCCCACACCATCGCGTCGAACTCGGCGGTCCCGCGGCGGTACCCCATCGCCTCGACCTGCGACTCGATCGCGGACAACACCTCGGTCGGGACGGCCTCGAACGCCGGCTCGGGCGCGGGGGCGGGCGGCAGCTGGTCGGCCGCGACGCCCGGGTCGGGGCTCGCCACCTGCGGCAGGCCGGCGTCGAACGCGACCCGCTCGTCGGACGACACCGGGAACTCCGCGTGCTCGAACGACCCCGAGGAGCTGAACCCCGACGACGGCGCGGCGTTCACCGCGTCCTCGAGCGCCTCGGGGACCGGCTCGTCCGGGTGCTCGGTCATCCAATGGATCCACTCGTTGTACGCGTCGGCCACCTGGCCGCTCACGTCCTGCGCGTCGACGTAGGTGTAGGGAGAGTACCGGAAGAACGAGTCGCCGTCGGACTCGAGCCCCTCGGACAGCCAGGTGGCGAGGTCGCGGATCTGCGCCCGATCGTACTCCAGCGACGGGATCTCGACCGTCGGGTCGGTGAGCACGGCCTGGCTCGCCTCCACCACCTCGTCCCAGTTGGTGATGTCGGCGTCGAGGAGGTTGTGCGCGACCAGCTGGCTCAGGATCTGCTCTCCGTCTGCGCGGTGGGCCAGGTCGAGCAGCCCCGCGAACAGGCTCTCCGGGCTCATCCCGGCCTCGCGCGCCACCAGCGCGAGCACCGGCCCGGCGCCGACCCAGTCGTCGTCGACGTTGCGCAGCTCGTGCGACAGCCGCTCGACGTCGAGTGACGACGCCCCGGGCACGAGGCTGGTGATCGCGGCCGACCACGCGATCTGGGTCGCCGCTTCGTAGTCCTTGTTCGGATCGCGCGACAGGAGCGAGCCGAGCGCGAACTGGGCCAGCGTCCCGATCGCGAGCCCGACCGGCGCGCCGATCCCGCCGAACAGGGCGCCGACGCCTGCCCCGATCGCCGGCAACGCCGCGAGCGCCGCGCCGTCCCAGTCGTGGGCGAGGGCGGCGGCTCCGGCCTCGAACACCGACAACCCGACCGCGAGCACGGTCGAGGCCTTGCCGAACAACCTCGCGGTGCGCGCCATCCCGTTGAGCTCGGCGAGCGCGCCCAGCGCGGAGCTGCCGCCCATCGCGGTGGCGAACGCCTCGGACATCGTGGCGTCGTCGCGCAGGAGGCTGTCGAGGCCAGCGGCGAAGTCGACCACGCTGGACGTGAGCCCGATCCCGTTCGCCACCGTACCCAGCCCCGACGGCACCCCGGTGTCGGCGAGCGTCCGCGCGCTCTTCGCGTCGAGCAGCCGCTGGGCGAGCACCAACGGCTGCATCCCGGTCTGCACCTTGCCGACCAGCGAGGTGTCGCCCCAGGCCGCGACCCCCTGGACGATGCCGATCGTGTCGCCGATCGCGGCCAACGAAGCCGACAGGGTGGGGGACAGCTCGTCGGGGTACCCGGCCCGGGCGGCCGAGATCGGATCGGACGTGCCGGCGGCGAACGCCGCGCGCGTCGTGCTGATCAGGTCGGCGTACTCGAGCGCTCCGGCGGCCACCTGGTCTCGCACTTCGAGGATCTCGCGCGCGGCCTCCCGCGCGAACACCTCGTAGTCGAGCTCGTCCGAGCCGAGGGTGGCGTGCACCCGTCCCCACGCCTCGAGCGAGTCGGTCAGCGCGTCGACGTCGAGGTCTCCGAGGCCGTCCCCGTCGAGATCGCGCAGCAGCGCGTTCTGCGCGGCGGACACCAGGGTCAGGTCGAGGGTCTGCGCCATCCGGTCGGTCCACCCGACCGACAGCGCCTGGTCGTCGTCGAGCCCGGCTTCGTCGTGGGCCCGCGCGTCGAACCGTTCGCCCTGCTCGGCGGCGGTGGTGAGGAACGTGCGCTCGCCGGCGCCTTCGCGCAGCATCGCGTCGGTCAGCGCGTCCTGGCCGACGCTCGACGCCACCCACTGCCCCGACGCGGCGTCCCGCTCGAGCCCGCTCTGCAGCGTGGTCACGTGGTACATCGCGTCGAACATCGCGGAGTCGTCGTCGTCGACCTCGCGGTACGAGGTGTACGGCTCGAGCTGCGTGGGCTCGGTGCCGACCACCATCCCTTCGTTGTCGGCCCACGTGTCGACCGCGTACGCCGCGCCGTCGAGCACGGTGAGGTACCGCTGCTGCTGGGCGAGGAACGCCTCGTACACCTCGCGGTGCTCGTCGCGGAACGCCTGCTCGGCGGCCGCCACCGCGTCCGAGCCCACGATCGGGCCGTTCTGCAGGGTCCAGTTCGCGAGGAACGCCTCGTACTCCTCGAACTCCCCGAGCGCGTCGCGGTAGTCCTCCATCACGTCCCCGACGCCGGCCTCGGCGAAGCCGGCGACCTGCCCGGCCAGCACGACCTGCCCCTTGTCGTGGAGTGACTCGGCCAGCGCCGACGCGAACAGCGCGCCGTTGCCGTCGGCGATCGCCGCCCGGATCCCGTCCTCGATCTCCCCCGGGTTGTCGTGGTGCCCGTCGACCTGGTCCTGCAGGCCCTCGGCGACGACATCGGTCAGCAACGCCACGTGCTCGGCGCCGAGCGCCTCGCCGGCCCGGGTGAACGAGGCGAGCGCGTCGCGGGTCTGATCGCCGGTGAGCGAGCCGAGCTCGTCGACCAGCACCCGCACGTCGTCGTCGACCTCGGCCATCACCTGGGCGCGCAGCTCGGGCGGCAACCCGGCGAGCTGTTCGGCGAGCGTGGCGGCCGCCGCGACCGTGGCGGCGTCGCGCTCCGAGTCTCCGTCGGCCAACACGACGTTCTCGGTGCCGTCGTGGATCGCGGCCACCGCGTCGAACACCTGACCGGCCTCGGTCACGGCCTGCTCGAGGCCGGCCGGGAACGCCTCCGCGAGCACGCCGATCTCGTCGAGCGCGGTCTCGCGGGCGTCGCGCAGCGCGGCGCGGCGCTCGGTCGCGAGCGCGCCGATCGCCTCGATCCGGAGCACCGCCTCGGCGACGAGCTCGGACCGGGCGTAGTCGCCCCACTCGGCCAGGGAGGTGAGGCCCTCGGCGCGCGCCTGCTCCACCCCTTCGGTGGTGAACGTGACGATCTCGTCGAGAACCTCGGCGAGGCCAGCGTCGGCGGCCTCCACCCGGTCGCGCGCGGCGG
>JBEBJC010001031.1:0-3219 GCA_040080105.1 Myxococcota bacterium | reverse complement strand
GCCCGATCCCCTGTGGGTCGCGGCGGCGCTCGGGGCGGTGCTGCTCGCCGACTCGCTCCCGCCGGCCGAGGCGCGGGCGCTGCTGGCCGCCCGGACCGTGGTCCGCGCCGGGCCCGCGCCGCTCCACGCCGACCGCGCGCCGGGCCCGCTGCCCCCGCTGCCCTCGCGCGGCGTGGCGGGGCTGCTCGCGCTCACCGGGCGCGCGGCGATCGACCGGCTCGGCGGCGCCGTCTCGGACGGGGTCCTCCGCGGCCTCGAGCGGAGCGTGCGCGCGGCGGTTCGGCTCGACGCCCCCGCGTCACCGGTGCTCGACGCCCTGGTCGCGCTCGCGGAGGGCGACCCGCGAGGGGAGGAGCTGCTGTGGGACGCCGCCCGCGGGATCGACCCGCGGGTGGACCGCCGACCGCTCGGCTCGATCGACGCGCTCGCTCGCGCCGCGGGTGGAGACGATCTCGGCGCGCTCGTGGTGTGGCTGCTCGCCCGCTCGGACGCGAGCGCGGTGCCCGGAGGGGGAGCGTTCTGGCTCGAACACGGCCGCCGCGTCCGGTTAACCTCGCCCAAGTGCGGCTGAAGCTACTCGACGCGACGGTCGACCTGGAGGCGCGCGAGGTCTCGCGCGCCGACGGCGTCCGGATGCCCCTCACCCCGACCGACGTGGCGCTGCTGCAACGTCTGGCGCGGCCGGGCGTGGTGTCCGCCAGCGCGCTCCGGCGGTGCCTCCCCCGCGGCGGGGCGCTCCCCGCGGCGATCTTCCGCCTGCGCACCCGGCTCGAGGCGGACCCCGACCACCCCCGAAACTTGATCACCCACCACGGGCGCGGCTACGCCCTGGCCACCGGCGGAGACGACGACATCGGCTCGCTGGTCGACCTCGTCGCCGACAGGGTCGCCGACACGATCGCCGACGGGATCGCCGACGGCGTGAGGGACCGGGTCCGCCTCACCACCCGCGAGCGCCAGCTGCTCGGGTGTCTGGCGGAGGCGAACGGGCGGACGGTGGGGCGCGCCGAGCTCGCCGAGCGCCTCGGCATCGCTCGACGCCCGGACGCGATCGTGTCGGCGCTCCGCCGCAAGCTGGCGCACGCGGGCCAGGACGGGCGGGTCCAGACGGTCCACGGCGGCGGGTACCGCTGGCGCACGCTCGGGGCGCGGTCGAACCTGCCGATCGACGACGACGCGTTCGTCGGAAACCCCGAGCGGCTCGCCGAAACGCTCGAAGGCCGATGGACCGCCCTGTGGGGGCCGGCCGGCGTGGGCAAGAGCCGCACCGCGCGGGAGCTGTGCCGTCGGCGCGGCGGCGGGTGGTGGGTCGACGCGACCGGGGTGCGCAGCCCCGACGCGCTCGTGCTGGCGGCCGTCCGCGCGCTCGGCGGAGGGGACGTCCGGGCCTCCACCGCCCGCCTGCTCGACGCCGCGGCGGCCGTGCTGGGCGACCAGCACCCGGCGCTGGTGATCGACGAGCTGGACCCCGCCGCGGCCGACGGGGTGCGGGCGCTGATCGCTGCCGCGAGCTCGCTGCGGGTGTGGTCGACCTCGCGCGAGCGGCCCTCCGCCGGCCACCCGGTCGAGGTTCGCCCGCTCGACCCAGACGAGGCGCGCGCGCTGTACCTCGCGCGCGCCCGCCGGATCGACCCCACGCTGACGTTGTCCGAGCGGGAGGATGGCGCCCTCGACGAAGGCCTGGCCAAGGTCGACCGGCTACCCCTCGCGATCGAGCTCCTGGCGGCGCGGATCGACGTGATGCGCCCCGGAGACTTCGCCCGCGGCCTCGCCCCGCTCGAGGGCGCCCGCGCCGCGCTCGAGCCCTCGTGGCGCGCGCTCGACCGCGACGCCCGGCGGGCGCTGGGGCTCGCGACCGTGTTCCACGGCCCGTTCGAGCCGGAGGCGCTCGACGGGGTGACCCGACCCGGCGCCGCCGAGGCGCTCGCGCGGCGGTCGCTGCTCAGGCGGGCGGCGATCGGGGACGAGCGGCTCCTCGCGAACTACGAGCTCGTGCGCGGGTTCGTCACCGAGCTGCGGCCCCCGTCCGACGAGGATCGCCGGGCGGTCGCGCGGTGGATGGTCGCGGTGGTCCGGCGGCTGCGCGACGACGTGGCCCGGCGCGAGCACGTGCTGCAGTGCCTGCGCGAGCGGATGCTCGACGTGGTGGCGGCGGTCGACCACGCCGACCCCGAGGACCTGTGGTGGCTCGCGTGGGCCACGGTGCAGGCGCGCTCGCACACCGAGGCGCTGGTCGAGGCGGTGAACCGCCGGTTCCCCGGCAGCCCCGAGGCGCTCGCGATCGAGGCGTGGTGGCGGGCGCTGCAGAACCTGCCCGAGCTCGGGGCCGAGCTGGTGCAGCGCGCGATCGCCGCCGGCGCCGACCCCGGGACCTGGTGGATGCGCCGGGTGCGCGCCCACCTCGCGCTCGGCAGGGCCGACCCCGAGCGGTTCTGCGACACCCTGGGCCCCCGACCCCCGGGCATCGCCGACGCGGCCGACTGGTACAAGATGCGGGTGAACTTCGCGCTGAACTTCGAGGGCGCGGACGTACACGAGCCGTTGGCGGCCGAGATGTTCAGCTTCTACCGTCGCCACGGGGTCGGCCTGTCCGAAACCGAGGCGTGGGCCCGGATCACGCTCGCCCAGTGTCGCGACGACGTCGACGGCGCGGAGCGGTGGGCGTCGGCGGCGCTCGCGGCGGGCGGCGCGTGGGCGCGGCGGTACATGCAGCTCACCGCGCTGCTGTACGCCCGGCTCGCGGCGGGTCGGCGAGACGGGGTCGCCGAGCTGCTCGCCCAGTTGGAGGCCGAGTGCCGGCACGAGCACAACCCGCCGGCGATGGCGAACGTCGCCGCGGTCCACGCGCTCGTCGCCCTGCGGGACGGCGACCTCGACCTCGCCCGGAACCGGCTGCACGAGGCGGACGGTTGGACCGCGCAGATGGTGGGCCTGCCCGAGTACCGGATGCAGTCGCGCCTGATGCTCGCGCTGGTGGTGTGGGCGGGAGGGAGCGACGGGCGCCCGTGGCTCGACGGCCTGGACCACCCGCTCGTCGAGCAGGTCCGCGCGCTGTTCGACGGGCGCGCGCCACCCGAGCCGCCCCGGCGGGACACCCGCGACGGGGTGCTCCTCGTGAACGTCCACGCCGGGATCGTGGCCGCCGACCCACGCGCGGCGCGCCGGCTGCACCCGCTGCTGCAGGTGTTGGCGTGGGCTCGCTCAGCCCGTGGGTGAGCC
>JBEBJC010001030.1:0-3224 GCA_040080105.1 Myxococcota bacterium | reverse complement strand
CTTCCGCACCGCCCCGCCGGGCGGCGTCCCGACGTTCGCGGCGTGGGTCGCGGTAGGCCCTGCGCCGGTCGAGGTCGTCGCCCGGGTGTCCGACCCGGCGGGCCGCGCCACCACCTTGCGGCACCTGGAGGCCCCGTGATCACCCCGCCGAGTCGGGGCGGGCCGCTCACTCCACCGTGAGCGTGATCGTGTCCTCCACCCCGATCTCCTGGTGGTGGCTGTTCGCGAGCGCCACTCGCAGCTGGAACGTCTTGCCCGCGTCGGCCACGTCACTCTGGAGCTCCACCTGGGTCACCCAGAACGCGCTGTAGTTCGGGTCGTCGTCCAGGTACAGGTGGAAGTGCCCCTCGTTCGGCGCGAGGGGCGGCGGGGGGCTCTGAGTCGGGTCGACCACGGTGAAGTTCTCCACCGTCATCGTCAAGAAGCTCGACTCCCCGGCCGCGATCAGCTCCGGGTCCAGCGACAGCGTCACGATCGGGTCACCGAGGTCGGTGTCGGCGTCGCTGTCGGCGTCGGCGTCGCTGTCCGAGTCGGCGTCGCTGTCCGAGTCGGCGTCGGTGTCGGTGTCCGTCTCGGTGTCCACCGGGGCGCCCGTGTCGAGCTTCGGGTCGGTCTCGGGCGTGCACCCGGTCGCCACCACACACATCGTCAGCCAGCTGCGGATCGTCATTGGTTCCTCCAGGGGCTCGGCGAGCGCCGAGACGCACCTGGTGTGGGCGACGGGCACGGTCCGTTGATGGTCCAGTCCGCGGATCGACCGGTGGTCCAGCCTCAGGACTCGGGCTCCTTGAGCTTGCGCAGCAGCGTGTTCCGCCCGATCTCGAGCACCCGCGCGGCCGCGGTCCGGCTGCCGCCGCACCGGTCCAACACGTGGCGGATGTAGTCGAGCTCCACCTCGTGCAGCGGCCGGATCGGGCTGACGAACGCGTCGGCGGGCAGCGCGCGGGCGTCGCGACCCCCGCGGATCGGGAGCAGGTCGACCGTCAGGGTGGGTCCGGGCGCCAACACCACCGCCGACTCGATGCAGTGCTCGAGCTCGCGCACGTTCCCGGGCCAGCGCCACGCGTGCAGCGCCGCCCGCGCCTCGGGGTCGAGCTTCATCCCGCGCCGCTCGTGTCGGCGGGAGAACTCGTACACGAAGTGGTCGACCAGCCGGTCGAGGTCCACGTGGCCGCGGTCGCGCAGCGGCGGGACCACCAGCTCGACCACCCGCAGCCGCCAGAACAGGTCCTCGCGGAACCGCCCCTCGGCCACCAGCGCGGGCAGGTCGCGGTGGGTGGCGCACACGAACCGGACGTTCGCGGTGCGCGGCTTGGTCCCGCCCACCTTGAGGTACGTGCGGTCCTGCAGCAGGCGGAGCAGGCGGGCCTGCGCCGGCAGCGCGAGCTCGCCGATCTCGTCGAGGAAGATCGTCCCGCCCTCGGCCGACGCGACCTTGCCGTCGGCCTCGCGGTCGGCGCCGGTGAACGCCCCGCGCTCGTGCCCGAACAGCTCGTTCTCGATCAGCGTGTCGGGCAGCGCCGCGCAGTCGACCTTCACCAGCGGTCCGGCGCGGCGCTTGCTGTTGAAGTGGATCGCGCGGGCGAGCAGCTCCTTGCCGGTGCCGGTCTCGCCCAGCACCATCACCGTCACGTCGGTGCCGGCCGCGCGCTCGATCCGCTCGTACACGCCGCGCATCGCCGCCGACTCCCCCACGATGAAGTTGAACCGGAACGACAGCGGCTTGTCGTTGTCCGGCTCGAGTTGGCCACGCAGGCTCGTGTCGTCGAGCAGTGACGCGATCTGCGCCGCGATCGCCTCGAGCTCGTCGAGGTCCTCGTCCGAGAACTCACCGCGGCGCCGGTTCAACACCTGGATCACGCCGATCACCGCCCGCGCGCTGCGCACCGGCACCGCCAGCATCGACCGGGTCGAGTAGCCGGTGGCGGCGTCGATCCGTTGGGTCCACCGCTCGTGGGGGTGGGTGGCGTCGACCCGCAGCGGCGTGCCGGACTGGTGCACCCACCCGGCGACCCCTTCTCCGAGGTGGAGCCGGATCTCGGCGATCTCGGGCAGGTGCGCGGCGCGGCTCACCAGCTCGCGCGCCGCGTGATCGACGAGGTACACCGTGGCCCGATCGGCGTCGAACCACCGGGTGAGCTCGTCGACCAGATCGCCGAGCCACCGATCGATGTCGATCTGGCGGCCCGCCTCCGGGCGCACCCTCCGCACGAACTCCGCTACCCGCGCCCGATCCACCTGACCCACCGGCGCGCCTCCCGTCGCCCGAGCGTAGTGGGGAGGCGAGGCATCCGTCAAAGCGCCACCACCACCCCTTCACGGGCCGCGAACGCGGTGTGGTGGCGGCGGGTCGCGACCGACTCGATCTGGGCGAGCTCCGGGTCGGTGCGCAGCGGATCGTGGTGGAACAACGCGACCCGGCCGGCGCGCGCGGTGTCGGCGAGCTCCAGCGCCTGCTCCCAGGTCGAGTGGCCCCAGCCGCGGCGCGACGGGTACTCGGCGTCGGTGTACTGGGCGTCGTGGATCAGCAGGTCGGCCCCGCGGGCGAGGTCGACCAGGCGCGGGTCGAGCGCGTCACCGTGCTCCACGTCGGTCGCGAACACCACGCTGTGCCCGGCTGCCTCGATCCGGTAGCAGTACACGCCGTTGGGGTGGGTCATCTCGGCCGCCCGCACCACGAACGGCCCGAGGTGCAGCTCGCGCTCGGGCAGGATCTCCATCGGCTCGAGCGCGGCGCGGAACGCGTCCATCCCCACCGGGAACGACGGCGGGCGCATCTGCGCGTCGAGCGCGGCGTAGGTCCCGGGCGCGCCGACGAGCCGCAGGCGGCTGCGTGGATCGAACGCGGGACGGAAGAACGGCACCCCCTGGATGTGATCCCAGTGCACGTGGGTGAACAACAGCGCCGCGTCCATCGGCCCGGCCCGGCTGGCTCCGAGCGCCGCCAACCCGGTCCCGCCGTCGAGCACGAGCTGCGCGCCGTCGTGCTCGATCTCGACGCAGGTGGTGTTCCCACCGGTGCGGGCGAACCCGCCGCCGCTCACCGGCACGCTGCCGCGCACGCCCCAGAACGTGACCCTCATCGGCACCTCCACCCCGTCCCTTTCAATTCGGATGCCAGCGGAGTTGTCGGCGTACGCTCGTTGGAGTGGACCGGCGCCGATCCGATGTGGACCAGGGGGTGACCCGGAACGGAACACGCGGGGTGGACGGCGGGGGCGTAC
>JBEBJC010001029.1:0-3227 GCA_040080105.1 Myxococcota bacterium | reverse complement strand
AGCCACCCGAGCCCGCCGACGCGCCGGCCGACGCCCCTTCGGTCCCCTCACCACCCCCGACGCACGCCACGTTCCGCGCGACCGGCGACGCCGCCCGCGTGTTCCTGGTGTCGCCGTCGGGCGCCACGTTCTCCCCGGGGGACGCCGTGCCTCCGGGCACCTACTTCATCCACGCCGCGTTCGGCGACCGCGCGTACGACGGCGAAGACCGGCTCGCGGTGGCCGCCGGCGACGCGGTCGTGGTGAGGTGCAACGTCGGATTGACCCGTTGCCGGTGGGAGGCCCCATGATCTGGTTGCTCACGGGCTGCCCGTGGGTCGGCGCCGGCGACCTGAGCCGCCACGTCGACGCCGATCAGGACGGGCACGCCGCGCCGGCGTTCGACGGAGACGACTGCGACGACCGCGACCCGGACGTGTACCCCGGCGCGGTCGAGGTCTGGTACGACGGCGTCGACCAGGACTGCTCGGGCGGGTCGGACTTCGACCAGGACCGCGACGGGCTCGACGCGATCCCCGAAGGGGGCGACTGCGACGACCTCGACCGCGCGGTCGGCGCGCCGGCGACCACCTACGCCGACGGTGACCGCGACGGGTACGGCGATCCGGGCGCGCCGATCGTCGCGTGTGCGCCGCCCGCGGGCGCGACCTCCGACGCCACCGACTGCGACGACGCCGATTCCGCGGTGTCTCCCGCAGCGACCGAGCGGTGCGGCGGGGGCGACGAGGACTGCGACACGCTCACCGACGACGCCGACCCCGACGTCGACCCGACCTCGCAGCTCGAGTGGTTCGCAGACCTGGACGGGGACGGGTTCGGAGGGCCCGAGCTCGCGGCGATCGCGTGCGCCGGTCCCGCGGGCGCGACCCTCGAGCCGCTCGACTGCGACGACGACGACCCGGACCGGTTCCCCGGGCAGCTCGAGCGGTGCAACGGCGCCGACGACGACTGCGATCTCGCGGTGGACGACGCCGACCCAGACGTGGAGCCGAGCGCTGTGTGGTACGCCGACGTCGACGAGGACGGGTTCGGCGACCAAGAGACCGCGATCCGTTCGTGTGAGCCGATCCACGCCCGCACCAACCAGGGCGGGGACTGCGCCGACCACGACCCGGCCGTGTCCCCCGCCGCGGTCGAGCAGTGTGGCGGCCTCGACGACGACTGCGACGGCCTGGTCGACGAGGCCGACCCCGAGCTCGTCGGGTGGGACTGGTTCACCGACGGAGACGCCGACGGGTACGGAGACGGGCTCGCCGCGGTGGGATGCGCCGACCCGGGCGAGGCGTCCCGCGCGGGCGGCGACTGCGACGACGCGGACGCGGCGGTCCACCCCTCCGCGGTCGAGTCGTGTGACGGGCTCGACGACGACTGTGACGGGGCGCTCGACGCGGACGACCCGGACCTGGTGGTGCTGTGGTTCGAGGACGCCGACGCCGACGGCTACGGCGGCCCCGCGATCCCGGGTTGCCCCCCGGGACAGCCCGGATGGCTCCCGAGCGGCGGGGACTGCGACGACGCGCGGCCCGACGTGAACCCGGCCGAGTCGGAGGTCTACTACGACGGCGTCGACCAGGACTGCGACCCCGGGAACGACGACGACCAGGACCTGGACGGCGCGTCGGTGTACGTCGACTGCGACGACACCGACCCCAGCCGAGGTGGCGAGGAGGTGTGGTACGACGGCGTCGACCAGGACTGCTCGGGCGGCTCGGACTTCGACCAGGACGGCGACGGCCACCTCTCCCCCGCCGGCGGCGGCGACGACTGCGACGACCTCGATCCCACCATCGCCCCCGGCGCGCCCGAGGTCTGGTACGACGACATCGACCAGGACTGCGCCGGAGGCGACGACTTCGATCAGGACGGTGACGGGTTCAGGTTCGTCCCCCGTGGCGAAGACTGCTTCGACGACGACCCGGCCCGCACCGACGGCGGGCACGTGTCGGTCCTGCCGGGGTCGTTCGCGTCGCTCGCCGAAGCGGTGGCGGCGCTGGCGTGTGACGGAGGGGTGGTCGAGTTCTTGGGCGGCCTGGTCGACGACCCCGCGTTCACCCTCGGGCCGATCGGCCGCCCGGTGACGCTGCGCGGCGCGGGCGCAGGAGTGACGACGTTCGTGGGGGTCGCGTGGGACACGAAGGGCGGGCTCACCCTGGAGGCGCTGACCCTGACCGGCGCGACCAAGGTGGCCGTGCTCCAGGCCAACGGAGCGACCCCGATGCAGCTCGTCGAGGTGGAGTGCGTCGGCAACGACGACGGGTGCGCGCAGGCGCCGAACCTGATCGTCCGCGGGTCCACGTTCTCCGACAACGGCGGGCCGTCGCTCGACGCCGGGGAGTCGCTCGAGGTGTACGACAGCGCCTTCACCAGCGACGGCGCGCCGCTGGCGCTCGGCCCCGCCGGCCGGCTCGTGCTGCAGGACGTGGCGTTCACCGACGTCTCCGCCCCTGGCGAGCCGGTGGTGGCGCTCGACGAGGCGGACGCCACGTTGACCCGGGTGACGTTCGACAGGTGCTCCGCCCGGTCGTTGGTGGAGGAGGTCACCGGCGGCGACCTGCACCTCGAGGACGTGGTCGGGCTCGACAACCAGCTCGAGAGCGGGGCGATCGCGGCGCGGAGCCTCTCGGGGGCCGTGTCGATCGACGGGCTCACACTCGTCGACACCGCGCCCGGCGTCGGCCCGGTGATCGACCTCGCGGGCCGGGTCGGCCCGGTCCACCGGGTGAGCGTGCACGGCACCGACTCGGTCGACGCGGCCCTGTCGCTGCTCGATCAGCGTCTGGTCCCGGTGAACGTGCGCAACCTCTCGATCCGGGGCCACGCCGGCGTCGGGATCCGCCTGGCGGCGTTCGCGACCCTGAGCCGGGCCACGGTCGTCGGCGCGTCGGTCGCGGTGGAGCAGGTCGGGGCGGATCAGCTGGTGCTCGTGTCGTCCATCCTGGTCGACAACGGTCTCGCGGTCGATCGGGGCGAGCAGTACTTCGCACAGGTGCAGAGCACCGTGTTGTTCGCGAACGACGTGGATCTGCTCCCGGAGGACGCGTCCGCCGACGTGGTGCGCGCCGACCCGCTGTTCGTGACCTGGGACCCCGGGCTCGACTGGCGGGTGTGGGACCTGCACCTGGCCCCGCCGAGCCCGGCGGTGGATCTCGGCGAGCCGGGGGAGCTCGACCCGGACGGGACGGTCGGCGACGCGGGCGTGTACGCGCTCGACCCGACCGAGCCGTGGT
>JBEBJC010001028.1:0-3232 GCA_040080105.1 Myxococcota bacterium | reverse complement strand
GTCCTGGCCGACGCCTCGGCGGGCGGATGGGGCGACGAGGCCGGCCGCGAACGGACGACGTGGCTCGACCAGGTCACCGCGCTCGCCGGGCTGTTGAACTTCACGCTGCCAGACGAGAACGGTCGTTCGGGCGGGGTCCCCGGGGGATTCGGGCCGTTCCGCTCGCCGCTGCTCCAGCTCCTGTACATTGGGCTAACGGTCGCGATGCTGGTCGTGCCCGAAGTCGTCGGCGCCGCCTCCGAGGCTCGGCTCGCGGCGAGAGAGGCGACGGCGCTGGCGGACGAGGCTGTTCACTTCGCCCGCAAGCCCTTCAGTGCCGCGGCCGAGGAGATCCGAAAGCAAGGAATCCCGGCGACGGTGGCAGAGATTAGAGAAATCGCGAACCGGGCGTTCGCGATGAGGCCGGAGCCCTTCTATGCTCAGACCGCAGACGAGGTCTACCCAGTTACTTTGGCTCTGCAAGAGGACATCACGGTCGAAGTGGTTTCGCCGGAAGTGATCGTGGGCCGAGGGGCCACCTATTACTTTGGGGCGAAGCAAGATCTCGACCTGGTGAGGTTCTCGGACCTGGTCCACATCAAGATTTCCAGAGCATCGGTCACCAGCCCGCCAGACGTCGTCGAGGTCATGTCGCACGAGATCTTCGAGATCGAGAGCCTGAGGCTCATCATCGCAGACGAGGGAGGGGCCATCACATACCGCCGCCTCTACGAGTTGACTCGCCACAGCCCCTTGCGGTTGGACGACAGCCACATCACGAACCTCCACGGACGAGCGCAGGAGGTGTCCAGGATCATGCGAACCCTGTTCGAGCCCACTCCGTGACCGCACGACCCACCGTCCTGGTCTACATGCTAGGATCCGACGGGGCCGCCGCCGTCGGTTGCCACGACGTCGCCGACCTCCCTGCACTCCTGTATGTGGCCCTGCGCTTGAGTCGTAGGCATTTGGGCGAAGTCCCGATCGACTGGGACCCGACCGGGGTCGCCGGGTGTGTGTTGGTCGACCAACGGGCGCGGACGATTCGATTCTGGACCACGCTGGGACCCGTGGCCGACGACCTTGGGCTCCGTCGGGCGGTGACGGATCTGTGTCGCACGTCCAATGATGGGGTGCCTCCCGAGTGGTCGTTCCCAGGAGAGTCGCTCCCGCCCGAGTTGGCCCCGTGGGTGGCCGTCCCAGCACCCGTCTCCGGCGTGCCCACCGCGGCCGGCGCGGACAGCTGGATCACCATCCGCGAGGGTGGCACGGTCGAGACCCGGATCGGGCATTGCACAGAAAGCGGCGCTTCCTTGGGGGTCGCCGCGCGAGCCGAGTTCCTCTCCGCCGTTGCTCGACTCCCCCTCCTCACGCACTCGAACTCGTTCCCCAGGTCGGGAGCGGTGGTGGATCTCGAAGCTCGATCGCTCGTGGTGTGGTGCACTGGGATCCGCCGAGGTTCGGACCGCCAATTGAGGGAGGGCTGGCCTGGATGGCGTGTCATCCACGTCCGCGACCACTTCGAGGGCCACCTCGGCGCGATCGTCTGGGCCCCACTTCCGGTGCGCCCCTCGCGGTCGCAGCTGCTGGAGCTGATCCGTGTCGGCCTCGCCCGATGGCCCGACCTGGCGCACCAGGCGACCGATCCCGAGTTGAGGCCACTGACGTACCCGAGCGCTCGATGGGTGCGGCTCACCGTCCGCTGGCCCGACGGCAAGGAGCACCACGGTGCATTCCCTCCGGAAGCGTTTCCTGCCATGGTCGCAGCGGGGGAGACGCTGCTGCCCGAGCACCTCGGTGTTCCGCCCCCGGCGGTTCCTCCGTGCGGGGAGCTGCTGCTCGACCGCCAGGCGCGCGTCGCTCGGTTCTGGGTCGCGGAGGGTCCTCTGGCGGCCGACCGGTCGTTTCGCGTCGCGCTCTCGCGGTTCGTTCGCCCGAGCTATGCGGTCGATACCGTCGGTCCAAACTGGCACCCCGACCACGAAGACCCATCGTCGGCCACACCCGACTCCGGTTCACTTGACCCGCGGCCACATTACGCCGCGTACGTCGAAGCCATCCAGGCGGCGTGGCCATCCCTTGGCGCGCCGGGTCTGAAACTGGCGCTCGTGCCGCCTCCGCCCGACGATGACGCGATGCTACGGTCTGCGAGCTGGGTGCTCGGCCACCCGAGCGCACCCGAGTACGACTGGCGCCTCGTCCTCACCAGCACCTGTCCCCCGTCGCTGGCCGGCGCCGAACGGTGGGCCCGGCTGTTTCCTACGCCCGACTCCCGGGCCCAACACGTTCGGTGGCTGGAGCGCACCCTCGATCGCTCGATCGTCGACCGGGACCTGTTCCCGACCGACGACTTTCCGATCGTCGCTCGGTTGGCCTATCGTGTGTTGGCCCCACGGCTACCATGAAGTGCTTCAGTTGCGGAGGAACACTCCCGTTGCGTTGCACGAACGGGCGCACGGCTCGTTGCACCTCCGATGGCACGGCGTTCCCGGCCGGCAGGGCCGGGAACGCTGGCGCGAGTCAGGGCAGATCCAGCTTGTCGCCGACCACACGCAGCTGCGCCTCTTGGAGGAGCTGGTGGACGGCCTCTCCGAGCGACTCGGCTCGGATCCCGAGACGGTCGCGGAGCGCTCGGCGCGTGAGGGGGCCGTCGGCGAGGGCCGCTCGGATGCCTTCGGCCAGCGGGTGCGTGTCGATGACGAGGCGCGCTGGCTGTTCGGCGATGCGCAGGTGAAGGTCGGCGGTGGGATGGTGAGAGCGGTGCTCGGCCGAGAGTAGCCAGTGATCCTTGGATTTGGGGAGGTACAGGTTCGAGTCCCCCCACGCGTGGACATCGCCGGACGGAGCCGCGCATGACCTGGCCGTGCTCGGTCGCCGCTGCCTTCCGGGTGTGGTGGACCAGGATGACGGCGGTGTGCTCGGCGTCAACTACTTCTCCCCACGGCGACAACTAGAACTCCCCAAGGTTGTAGTTGTCGTCGACTCGTTGTTCTGGTTCTTCCGTTACTCCTGTAGTTGTCGTGCGGGGTGGGATCCGGGGGTCCGGAGTTCTCACCCCCGCCGGCATGGTCAGCGTGTGGCATCAGCACGTAGCGCAGCGAAGGGACGGCGGCCCCGCCGGGAGGCCCCCCGCTCAGCCCCCCTCAGCCTCAGGCCTCAGGGCCTCGGGGGACCCGCCAGCCGGCCCGACCGCCGAACCGCCAGCGAGCCGCTGCTGGGCCTCCTCGTTGCGGATGCTCGGACCCGTCAGCTC
>JBEBJC010001027.1:0-3234 GCA_040080105.1 Myxococcota bacterium | reverse complement strand
GGTGTGGGAGCACGAGGTCACCCTCGGCGGCCAGGCGTGCGCCGGGCACGCAGGCCACGGGGGCACCACGTTCTGGCCCGCGGAGGGCGGGGTGCGGGTGCGCGGCGCGCGGTGGGCCACCCCCGACCTCGGGTACGGGCGGACCTCCGTGGCCCCGGCGGTGGTCGAGGCGCTGGTCGGGTTCGGTCGGCGCCACCTCCGCGCCGCGCCGTGTCTGGGCGTGCGGGGGTGGGTCGAGCGGCACGGGTGCGACGGGCTGCCGCTGGTCGGCCCGATGCCTGGGGCCGGGCGGTGGGTGGCGTGCCTCGGGTTCGGCGGGTCTCTCGGGAGCTTCGGCCCGGCGGCGGCCGAGCGGTTGGTCGCCGGGCTCGCCGGGGGCGATCGCTGGCCGCTTCCCGCGTTCGCCCCGAGCCGGTTCGTGGGGTGAGCTCCGATCCCGTTCGAACGTTCCCAATCGGGACAGGCCCTCCACGCCGTCACCGCGATCGGGTACGCTGCCCACGCGTCCGGGGTGGCCCCGGCGTTTTCGCGGGGGATGGATGACGCTCGACGACCTGGACGAGGAGTCCCGGCTCAGGCTGGTGCGGTTCGTGTGCTCGTTCGCGTGGGCCGATCTCGAGGTCCAAGACGCGGAGCGCAACCTGGTGCTCAAGCTGCTCGGCGAGCTCGGCCTCGACCAGGACGAGAAGGACCAGGCCGAGCGGTGGCTGAAGGTCCCCCCGGCCCCAGAGGACGTCGATCCGATGGACATCCCGCTCGACCACCGGCAGATCTTCCTGAACACGGTGCTGCAGGTGGTCGGGGCAGACGGGGTGGTCGACACCAAGGAGATGGAGACGCTGTCCATCTTCGAGAAGCTGCTCCGCGCCAACCCCGACGAAGACACCTACGGGTGACGCGGTCCCGGCGCGAGGTGGTCGCGCTCGAAGTCGCCCAGTTCGTGCCGGTGGTCGCGTTCGCGTTCCGGTTCCTGCTCGCGGGGGAGGTCGACCTCGCGCAGGCCGGGCCGCAGTTCGTGCTCGGCGCCGCGCTCGCCCTGGGGGTGCTCGGGGTGGTGCTCGCGCGGCGGGCGCCGGTGAACCCGATCCTGCTCGGGGCGGACCTGTGGCTCGCCGTCGGCGCGGTCGGGTTCGGCGCGCCGATCCCGGCGGTCGCGGCCGCGGTGGGCGAGCTCGCGGGCTCGGGGCTGTTCGCCGCGATCCTGCTCGCCGGGATCGGCGCCACCGTCGTGTCGCCGCGCGGGTTCGTCGGCGCGCCGGTCGACCGCCGGTGGTCGTGGGCGCTCGTCGGGCTGACCGCGGCGCTGGTGGTGTACACCTGGTGGATGCGGCACGACGTGCGGCTCGGCGGGGGCCTGCCGTTCATCGTGCTCAACCTGGTGCGGCGGGGGCTCGGGCTACGGCTCCCACGCGTCGAGGGCGTGTAGGGTCGGGCCGAGCAGGCGGGAGGGCGCGCCGTCGCCGTGCGGGCTCACCCCGTACACCGTGACGCTGAACATCCGCGGGCCCGACAGGCCGCGGCACACGAAGCCCACGTCGAGGTCGGTCACCGCCACCGACGAGCACTCGGTGGCGTCGCCCCAGCTGGGGGCGGCGATCGGCTCGAGCTCGACCCCGCCCATCGCGTCGACGAAGCTCGCGCTCATCGCGCTGGAGTTCCACCCGGCCTCGGCCGCGGACGCGCTCGGGGCCCGGGTGGCGCGGAACGTGACCGACAGCGACTCGTGTTGGTAGTCGTACTCGAGGCTCCACCCTTCGCCGGTCCGCCGCACCTGCCACCGCTCGTCGCGCTTGTCCAGGTCGACCCGCTTGATCGCGACCGGCAACAGGTCGTCGGCGGTCAGCGCCAGGTGCCGCTCGGCCCCGGTCGGGTCCCGCGTCTCCGCGCAGCTCGCGAGCCAGATCCATCCGGTCATGAGGGGATCGTAGCTGCGCGCGGTCGCGCCGGAGGTGTCAGCCCGGGGTCACCCGAGCAGGGTGCGGTCGATCAGCACTTCGCCCGTGTCGCCGATCATCTGGACCCGGATCGTGCCGAGGCCGGGGTCGACCTCGAACCGCGACCACGACCAGGTGTCGATCACGTCCTCGTACTGCGCGGGCAGGCCGCCCACCATCTCGCCGAGCGCCGCCACCGCGAACAGCTCGCTGCCGGACGGGCCTGCGGCGACCTCGTACAGGTCCTGCCCCGGCGCCCCGGCCGGCGACACCCGCTGCACCGCGCCGTAGTGCATGTCGCCGGTCACGAACAGCACCGCGCCGGCCTGCTCACACGCGGCGACCAACACGTCGCGCTGGGCCGGGTACCCCTGCCACCGGTCCTCCTCCTCGACGAACGACATCAGCGCGGTGTGGTCGGTCGCGTGGACGCTGACCAGCACCACCACGAACCGCGCGTCGCTGGTGGTGATCCGCTCGACCGCCCACGCGAGCTGCTCGTCCGACACCATCCGGTCGGTCGACCGCTCGCTGCGGCAGTCGAGCGCGACCAGCTCGAGCACCGCTCCCCAGCGGAGCGAGCGCCACTTCCCGCCGGACGGGCCCGCCCGCTGCGGCATCGCCTCGCGGAACGCGGCGTCAGCGGCAGCGAGGCGCTCGGCGGTGATCCCCTCGTCGAGGGCGTTGCCCTGGTCGAGCACCCAGTTGTTCGCCACCTCGTGGTCGTCCCACACCGCCACGAACGAGGTGCTGGCGCAGGTGTCGGCGAGAGTAGGGGTGGCGAGCGCGGCGTCCCACACGGCGCGGTAGTCGGCCAGCGTCAGCGTGTCCTCGTCGTCGACGTACACGGTGTCGCCCAGCCACACGAAGAAGTCGAGCTGGTGCTGCGCGACGAACCCGAGGTTCGGCCAACCCGGATCGGCGTCGCCGAGGCAGCTCGTCGCGCCGAACACGAGCTTGCGCGACCCGCTCGCGAGCGCGGTGCGGAGCCTGCCCACCCGGGACCGGCGGGCGCCGTCGCCGGCGAAGAACGTGTACCGGTGCGCCGCGTCGGGGGCGAGCCCGGTGAGCACGTGCTGCGCAGTCCCTTCGACCGGGGTGAGCCCGACCCGCGCGACCTCGACCCACCCTTGCCCGTCGGCCGCGACCACCACCAGCTCCACCGCGGGCTCGGTCGTGCGGATCGACACCACCGCGCCGTCGGCCGTCGCGTCGCCCGCCTGCACCGACCACGGGAACGCGGCCAGGTCTTCGGTCCCGCCGGGGTCCCACGGCCCGGGCTCCGGCTCCCGCTCCGGGG
>JBEBJC010001026.1:0-3234 GCA_040080105.1 Myxococcota bacterium | reverse complement strand
GCCCCGCGCGGGTGAACCACAACCCCCGCGCCTGGTGCGCCCCGGCCACCGCCATCGGAGTGGCGGCGCGCGCGAGCTCGGCGTCGAACCCGGGCAGGAGCCGCCCGACGCCCTCCGAGTCCTGCCCGCGGCGGACCGCGAGCCGGAGCTCGGTGCGCAGGCGGAGCAGCGCGAGCGCCGAGTCGACGGGCAGGTCGCGCACCGCGTCGATCGCCTCTGGGCCGGCGATCCCGGCGAGGACTCGGATACAGGCACACAGCACCCGCGCCGCCGGGGCCGTCGGGGCGATCGCGGCCGCCAGCGCGTGGGACGGACCGGTGAACGACCACGCCCACAGCAGGGCTTCGTCGTCGGGGTCGCGCGCCACCGCGAGCTCGATCCGCGGGCGGAGCGCCGCGAGCGCGGCCCGCGCCGTGTCTTCCCCGCGATCGATCGCAGGCCCGAGCCACGGCTCGACCTGGACCCGCACCCGACGGACCAACGCCGCCAAATCGCCAGGGCCCGGGGCCAGCGCGCTGCGCACCACCGGAGTCACCGTGAACGAGCCGGCCCGCCCTTCGACCAGGCACTCCTCCCACGCGCGCGCCAGCGTCCCGCGGGGGTGGCCCGTCTCCTCCACGTCGGCCGCGTCGAACCGGTCCGGGAACACGGTCCAGGTGGTCACCGCCTCGACCAGCTCGGGGCTGCGCTCGGCCAGCCACCGACCGAGCGTCCCCTCGGGCCGGATCGACGTCACCGGCTCGAGCAGCGTGCGTCGCCCGAGCGCCACCAGACTCGCGGCGTGCCCGCCGACGGCGTCGGCCAGGGCGTCGAGCGCCGGCAGGTCCGCCAGCGGGGGCTCCGGCAGACCCTGGGCGGCGGCGGCGACCCGCGACAACAACGCTCGCCCGTCGGCCGGCGCCAGCGGCGGGATCCGCAACACGCCCACCGACGTGGCGGGGGTGCGATCCGCCACGTGCCACCGGGTCGTGTGCCCCGGTCGCAGTCCGTCCACCACCTGCGCGAGGCTCGATCGACCCGACCCGGGCAGCCCCACCAGCCACACGTCGGGCACACCGGCGTCGATCCACGCGAGCAGCCGCGCGAGCTCGTCGCTGCGGCCGATCAACGCCTCCGGCGCGGGCCGAGACTGATCGAGGTCGAGCCGGTACCCCTCGTGGGGGTTCGAGTGGAGGAACCGCGGGGGCCGCCCCTCGTCCTCGAGCTTCCTCCGCAGCCGCCAGATCGCCTGGTCGATCGCGCGGGTCTGCAGCGCCCGCCGGTACCCGAGCCCCTCGGTCAGCAGCCGCTCGCGCGGGACGGTCGAACCCGCGTTCGCCACCAGCACCCCGAGCAGGCCCACCTCGTTCGCGGTGAGCGCCACCACCTCGTCGCCGGTGGTCACCGTGGCCCGATCCAGGTCCACGTGCCGGTCGCCGAGGATGAACCGACGCGTGGTCATCGGCGGCCCACCCGGCCGGAGGCGACGGACACGCCCGGGCGCGATACCCGGGCGCATGGCGTTCCTCGACGGGTTCGGCCCGGCGCACCGCGCGTTGTTCGAAGCCACGGCCGAGACCGTGCGGCTCGCGCGCGGCCAGTTCCTGATGAAGCGGGGCGAGCCCGGCGGGGACGTGTACGTGCTGCGGTCCGGGGTGCTCGAGGTGGTCGACTCACGCTCGACCCCCGAGGTGATCCTGAGCACCCTGGCCGAGGGGGCGGTGGTCGGCGAGATGGCGTTCGTCGACAACTCTCCCCGGTCGGTCGACGTCCGCGCCGGGTCCGACGCCGCGGTCCTCCGCTGGACCCGAGACGATCTGCGCAGCCTTATGGTCCGTCACCCCGACCTCGCCGCGGCATTCTACGAGAGCGTGGCCCGCCTCGCGAGCGGCCGGGTGCGGGTGCTCACCGAGGGTGCGGTCGCCGGGACGTACACCCACGGCGGCCCGACCTCGTCCGACGCCGACGGGGTGCGGGACTGGGTCGATCGGATCTCGGATCGGGTGAAGTTGGCTCTGCCCTCGGCGGAGACAGCGCTGCGCAAGGACGCAGACGACATCGACGCGATCGGCAAGGTGTCCGACGTGCTCGACACCCTGCAGGCCGAAGTGGACCAGCTGTTCGAGGCCACCACCGACCCGGTGGCCCGCCGGTTCGCCACCGAGCTGCTCGCGCGGGAGCTCCACCCGTACCTGGTGCGCAGCGTGCTGGGCGAGCGCTCGATCCGGCGCCCGTTGGAGGTCGCCGGCAGCGCCGACGTGCTGGCCCACGTGCTGGTGGACACCGCCGGCGGAGACGGCCGGCTGGGGGAGATGATCGACCGGTGGCTGCTCGACCGCCCCACGTTCCGCGCGCTGCGGGATCTGCGCGAGCCGTTGATCGCGGGCATCGCCGAGGCGCTGCCGAAGAACCGGAACCGCCGGGTGCTGGTGCTCAGCGCGGGCACGGGGTCGGTGGTGGCGGGGCTGTGCGCCCGACTGGACGCGCCGACCGTGCTCGGGGTGCTCGATCAGAGCCGCGACGCCCTCGCGATGGTCGACGGTTCGGACCGCTCCCACCACGTCGAGGTCGTCCCGCTGCTCGACAGCCTCACCCGGCTCGCTGGCGGGAGGGTCCCGACCGGGCTCCCCCGCCAGGACGCGGTGGTGATGCACAACCTGGTCGAATACCTCCCCGAGCGGATGGCGGTGGGGCTGCTGCGCACCGCGCGCACGATGCTCACCGACGACGGCCTGATCGCACTCGCCACCGTCGGCCCGTCCCCGGATCGCGCGCTGCTCGATCGCCTGCTGTCGTGGCCCACGATCCGCAGGTCCGACCGGGCGCTCGACAACCTGATCACCGCCGCGCGGCTGCGCACGGTCGCGACCGCCCCGCTGCGTGACCCCGCCCGGTTGCGCCTGTTGCGCCGGGTCGAGGGCGCCGCCTCCGACACCACCTCTACCGCCATCCCGCGACTGCGGTAGTTGCCGGTTTCCGGGCCCGACGGTACCTTGACCGCCACGCCCGGCCGGTCGGTCGAGCCAGGAGAACCGCATGTCTGCGCCTACGACTCTTTGTCGGTCCTCGGACTCCGTCCTGCGGAATTGTCGGTCCTCGGACTCCGTCCTGCGGCATTGTCGGTCCTCGGACTCCGTCCTGCGGCATTGTCGGACCGCGGCGATCGTGCTGCTCGCGTCGCTGTGGACGGCCTGCTCGGGTGAGCCCGCCGCTCCGCCCCCGGCGCCGGTCGAGGCTCCGGCCCCGCCGACCAAC
>JBEBJC010001025.1:0-3244 GCA_040080105.1 Myxococcota bacterium | reverse complement strand
CCGGTGACCCGGCGCGACAGAGGATCACCAGCGGTCGCCGCCGCCGCCGCCGTAGCCGCCGCCGCCGCCGCCGTCGCCGCCGCCGCCACCGCGCGGACCGCGGTCTTCGGCCTCATTGACCCGGATGGTGCGCCCGTCGAGATCGGTGCCGTCCATCTGCGCGATCGCCGTGGCGGCCGAGTCGGCCTCCGCGAACGTCACGAAACCGAAACCACGCGACCGGCCGGTGTCCCGGTCGGTGATCACCTTCGCGTCCGAGACCTCGCCGAACGCGGAGAACGCGTCCAGCAGGCTATCGTCGGTGGTGTTCCAGGAAAGTCCCCCGACGAACAGCTTCTTACCCATGTCCATACTCTCTTGATCTTCGGGCTCGGCGCTCGGCGGCGTGGACCGCAGATGCGCTCTACCCAACGATGCGGACCAATGGCGTCCGCTTCCTCGACGGCAACGGCGCCGTCTCGCTGTCGCTGCCCCTCGCAGGTCGCGAGTCGGGGGCCCCTCGGAGTCACGCGCTACATCCCCCGGCAGCCGAAGCCGACGAGAGACAGGAGGCGATGACTACTTCGGTACCACCGTGCTCGACATCCCAACCGTCCCGGTGAACCGGAGCGAGCCGAGCCAAGTGAGGGGCATCGGCAACATCACCTTGTACCGCAGTCTCCGTTCGGTCGCCACCTCGGAGGCGCGGAACCCGCGGGGAGCCCGTGCAGGTCACGCGACCCACGAGGTTCTCCCGGTGGAGCCGAGGCGGATCGCGTCGAACCCGAACCGCTCCCGCACCGCGTCGAGCGCGCGCTCTACCGGCGGGCGACCCGGCGCGGCGAGCGGCAGCGCGAGCTGCGCCGGCGCGGGTTCGAGGTTCGACAACGCGATCCCCACCAGGCGGACCGGTAGCGATCGGGTCCAGGCGGCGTCGAGCAGCTGGCGGGCGACGGCGAGCACCGAGGCGTCGTCGGCGGTGGCCGGCCCGCTGCGGCCGCGGGTGCAGGTGTCGAAGTCGGCCAGGCGGAGCTTCAACGTGACGGTGCGCGCCACTACCCCGCGGCGGCGCGCCCGCCAGCACACCCGCTCGACCAGCGTGCGCACCTGGTCCTCGACCCGCTGGCGATCGCCCACGTCGGCGTGGAACGTGCGCTCGTTGCTGATGCTGCCCACGGTGGACCCCACCGGGTCGTGTTCGTGGAACGCCGGCCGGTCGCGCTGGCCGGGCAACGGTCGGGACTCGATCCCGTGGCGCACCCGGTCGGCGATCGGGCCGAACCGCATCCGCAGAGGGCCGGGCCCGAGAGACAACAGGTCGCCGAGCGTGTGCACCCCGGCCTCGATCAGCGCGGTGGCGGTGACCGGCCCGAGCCCCGGGTACGCCGACACGGGCTGGGGCGAGACGAACGCCAGCTCCTCTCCCGCGCGGACCATCCGCACGCCGCCGTGGTGGGGCCCGACGTGTGGCTTGGCTTGCTTGCTCGCCATCTTCGCGATCGCGCGGGTCGCGCCGATCCCGGCCGAGCACGGCAAACCCACCCGCGCGGCGACCGCCTCGCGCAACTCGCGCACCCGGCGCTCGATCGCGGCGTCGTCGTCGACGTCGCGCGCGGTGCGCCACAGCCGCTCGGTGCCGCGGAAGTCGACGAAGAACTCGTCGATGCTCGCGGTCGCGACCGCGTCGGTGCCCTCCTCGAGGATCTCGCGCACCTGGGCTGCGTAGTCGCCGTACACCCCGTGGCGGGGCGGCAGGTACACCGCGTCGGGCGCGAGCCGCCGCGCCTGCGCGATCGGCATGCCGCTCTTCACCCCGAGCGCGCGAACCTCGTAGCTCGCCGAGGTCACCACTCCGCGCCACCCGACCGCCCCCACCACCACGGGCACGCCCCGCAGCCGCGGCTCGAGCAGCCGTTCCACCGACACGAAGAACGTGTCCAGGTCGACGCACGCGATCCGCGCGGCCATCCCGACCTCCTGCTGAACAATTGTACAGTGGTCGGCGCCGCAGGGCCAGCCTATGGGTCGACGATCACCTCGTCGAACGCGGACAGCAGCGGGTCGGCCGCGGGCGCCGCCCCTCGGACGATCAGGGCGATCCGGCTGTCGCGTCGCCACCCGATCGGCTCGAACCGCACGGTCTCGGGATCGGCGTGCAGCAGCAGCCACCCGCGCGGGGTCCGCACCACGCCCTTCAGCCGCAGCACGCCCTCGGGCAACAAGGGGTTGGGCCGCACCAGCGTCTGCACCAGCTCCTGCAGCGCGTCGAACCGGAACACCCGGTCCGGCGGCCACACGAACCCGAGCTCGCCCGCGTCGAGCGCCCCCGGGGTGGTGAGGACGCCGCGCGGGGTCGGGTCGAGCTCGAGCCACGCCGGGTCGAGCTGCCCGCGGGTGGTGGTCGCGATCACCACCGGCGGCGGGTACAGGCCCTGGGCGAACGCCCGGAACCCCGCCAGTTGCTCGGGGGTGGCGACGTCGGCCCAGCTCCCGACCAGGACGTCCGCCGCGCGCACCTGGTCGGTCCACAGCGGGTCGCCGGGCGCGAGCTTCCGCGGGTCGACCAACGTGATCGTGGCCCGCAGGTCCACGGACTCGCGCAGCCCGGGCGAGCGGACCACGTCGACGATCGACGCCGGGTGCGCGAGCCCGGTCGGCTCGATCAGCAGCCGGTCGGGCCGCACCTCGCGCAGCAGCTTCACCAGCCCGACCCGCAGCGGGAGGTTCGCGGTGCAGCAGATGCAGCCCCCGGCGATCTCGCGCACCGCGAGCCCGCCATGCTCACCGAGGATCGCGCCGTCGATGCCGACCGTGCCGAACTCGTTCACCAGAACCGCCCACCGTTCGCCCTCGGGGCGGGCGCGCAGGGCCGACAAGATCGCGGTGGTCTTGCCCACGCCGAGGGCGCCGGACACGATCGTGGTGGGGACGCGCATGGTGGGTGCGTATCTCCGTGACCGGCGGTACGGTTCCCCGATGTACGTCCCCGCCTTCGCCGCCGTGCCGGACCCGGAAGTCACCCGTGAGATCGCCCGCCGTTACCCGTTCGCGGTGCTCACGACCGCGGGCGCGCTCGGGCTGTACGCGACCCACATCCCGCTGTCGCTGGTCGGTCCGGACCGCCTGGTCGGACACCTCGCCCGCGCCAACCCCCACGCCGGTGCCCACGACGGCCCCGCCCTCGCGGTGTTCGCCGGCCCCCACTCGCTCGTCCGGTCGGACCTGTACCGCGAGCCGCACCGCCAGGTGCCGACCTGGAACTACG
>JBEBJC010001024.1:0-3245 GCA_040080105.1 Myxococcota bacterium | reverse complement strand
CATCGGCAGCGTCACCTCTCCGCCGGCCGAGGGGGTGACCTTCAGCGTGACCACCAGCTGCTCCGGCGTGATCGGGCTCGTGTGGTCGTGCGCCACCACCCGCACCGGGAACGGCTGCGACCCGAGCTCGGCGGTGGCCGCGGGCGCGCCGACGAACGGCGCCACCGCGTCGGCCGGGATCCCCACCCCGAGGCGGAGGTAATCCCTGAACGCCGCCTCGCCCTGCACGTCGACCAGGTCGGGCCGGTGGTCCCCGTTCAGGTCGCCGACCGCGAGCCCGAGCGTGCCCGGCGTGTCGGGCCCCTCGATCGTCACGTCGGCGGCAGTGAAGTTCCCGGCGCCGTCGTTCGCCAGGATCCGGTCGTCGCCCGACAGCGAGCCGATCGCGATGTCCACGTCCCCGTCTTGGTCGTGGTCGAACAGCACCACCACGTTGTCGTCGGCGCCGGGGTTCTGATCGTTCGGCAGGCGAGCGGCGGTCTCGTCGACGAACCCGCCCGCGCCGTCGTTGACCAGGATGCGCTCGCGCAGGCCGGGCCCGTCGTTGATCGTGACGAGGTCGACCCACCCGTCGCCGGTCAGGTCGAGCCCCTCGAAGTCGTAGTTGTTGGTGGCTGGAGGCATCGAGGTGCTCGCGTCGACGTAGACTCCGCCGCCGTCGTTCGTCCACAAGAACTGCGCCGAGCAGGTCTTGCACGAGATCGCGAGGTCGAGGTCGAGGTCGGCGTCGACATCGACGAGCTCGAGGTCCCACGACCACCGGACCTTCTGCAGCGGCAGCGACGCCTGGGAGTCGTCGGTGAACGTGGCGGAGCCGTCGTTGCGCCACAGGCGTACGTACGCGCCGTCCCCGGTGAGGGCGTTGCCGGGTCCCGAGTCGGCGAGCACCAGGTCGAGGTCGCCGTCGTCGTCCACGTCGCCGGCCTCCACGTCGCCGACCGCCAGGGGGTCGAGCGGGAGGCCCACCGACCCGTCGACGAACCCGCCGGCGCCGTCGCCGAGCAGCAGCACCGACGGCGTGAGCCACGCGCCCGCGAGGAACAGGTCCGGGGCGCCGTCTCCGTCGAAGTCACGGACCTTGGCCGCGCGGTGTAGCCCGAACGTCTCCGGCAGAGCGAGCTCGGTGAAGGTCGCGAGCCCGTCGTTGAGCAGCAGCCGGGTGGGCTCGGGGTCTCCCCCGGTGGAGTAGTCGCCCCCGTTCGGGATCACCACGTCGAGGTCCCCGTCTCCGTCGAGATCACCGAGCTCGACCTTGTTCGACCACTCGGAGAGCGAGGCGAACGCGGGATCTTCGGAAGTGACCCACTCGGACGGCGGGGGGGCGAGGGCGAACGCGGGCGTCAGGGACCAGAACATGGCCCACCGTAACCCGGTCCGACGCGCCCTCCCTGGTTGTCGCAAGTAGCGTCCCGCCCCGCCCTGAACGGACGGGTCGGGAGCCCGGGCGCGGTGGCCGCTCGCGCGGTTGCGCGCTGTAGGCCTCGTCTCTTACGGGTGTTCGGGGGTGTCGCCGCCCGAGTCGCCGGACACCACGGTACAGAACTTCGAGTAGATCCCCAGGATCTGCTTGAAGTGCGTGTCGACGGCGGAGATCTGGGTCACGCCGCCGGCGTCGGCCGCCGCGCGGATCCCGGCGTCACCGGTGGTGACGAGGCCGAGGATCGAGGTCGCGCACGCCTCGCCCTTCTTCTTGCCGATGTTGTTGTCGGTGGCGCCGTGCCCGGTGCCCGCGTCTGCATACAGGATGCCGACCGGGGTGCCGAACCCGAACGCGCCCGCGGCGCACCCGGTGAGCGCCATCAGAACGAACGGAACCGCCAAAAGTTTGCGCATGGTGCTCACCCCGTTCCGCTGACGATGGTGCAGTAGGTCGCGACGACGCCGATGATGTTCTTGATCGACACGTCGACGGCCGAGACTTCCTTGATCCCACCGGCGTCCGCGGCGGCGCGGATGGTCGCGTCGCCCGTCGTCACCAGGCCGAGGATCGAAGTGGCGCAGGCCTCGCCCTTCTTCTTGCCCAGGTTGTTGTTGGTGGCGTGCTTCGGCGTGGTCGCGTCGGCGTACAGAATACCCATGGCTACACCCTGGCCCTGGAACGCGACACCGGCACAACCGGTGAGCGCCAACAGAACCAGAGGTACCGCCAACAGCTTTTGCATGAGCTGTCTCCCTCCTTGGCCGGGATGTCCGTTCCCCCGGCTCGCCGCGAAGCTACCACGGGCGATCCGGGGGGTCACGGCTCGGCCGGCGGTTCGACGTCCGCTCGCGCGACTCATTCACCGCCGTCGATCACCCGCAGCACCTTCTCCACCGACAACACGTCGGTGAACGGGACGAACGCGGGGTGGTCGGGCAGCTCCCCCCCCGCAGCCCCGAGCAGCTTCCGGCTGACCGCGACGACCAACCGCAGCGCGGGGTCCTCCGCCATCGCGCGCACCCGCCGCTCCAGCAGCTCCGGACGCCAGTACCCCACGATCTCCAGGTACACCCGCTCGTCACCCCGGCTGATCACGAAGTCGGGAAACACCAGGTCGCCGGTCGACAACGTCAGCGGGAGCAGGTTCTCCGCCAGCCCCCATTCCCGCGGACGCTCGGCGAACCGTGCAGCGAAGTGTTGCTGGGTCCGGGTCGTGTACGCGCCGTGGTCGGGGTAGTGCGACCGGTACCCGTCGGAGGACCGCACCACCAGCTGCTTCGCGTGCCGCGCCTTCGTCCAGGACACGGTCGCGTCCAAAGTCCACTCCCCGTCCTGCAGCAGCAGCGCGGGGAAGAACTGGGCCAGCGACGCGCCGTATCGGGTGGAGGGGCCGAACAGAGACATCGGCCCGTCGAGCACGAGCTCGAGCTCGCCGTCCTCGAGCTTCGCCGTGTGCAGCAGCTGGTGGAACTTCACCCACCGCATCAGCTGCCGGACCCGCGGCATCGCCGGGCGCACCAGCCGGACCGTGAGCGCGGTGGCCGACAGCAACAGCGCCTGAATCAGCGCCACGTCGTACCGCGCCACCAACCACGCCGGGTCGGCCACGTCGTACGACACGAGCCGGCGCTCCGTCGGCAGGTCGGCGTACAGGTCCTCGGTGATCCGCGCCGGGTCGATCCCGCGCTCGGCCGCTACCTCCGCGACCACGTCGCTCGCGGTGGGCCGACCGAACCCGGCGGTGCGGGCCAACGGGCCGCGCGAGGCAGCGCGACGGAACAGGTCGAGCCGCAGCGCGACCGGGTCCTCGACCGCGGCGGTCTCG
>JBEBJC010001023.1:0-3245 GCA_040080105.1 Myxococcota bacterium | reverse complement strand
CCCCGCCACCGCCCACGGGTACGACGGAGCCACCCGGAGCGCCTCGTCGTACGCCCCGATCGCCTCCTCCCACCGGCCGAGCCGGCGGCAGACCTCGGCGAAGTGGGTCCACGCGACCGGCGACTCCGGCTCGGAGCGGATCGCCTCGCGGAAGAAGTCGGTGGCGAGGGTGTAGCGCCCGGTCTCCTCCAGCGCGTGCGCCATCCGCAGCACCGCCGCCGGGTCCGGCCGCTCGCTCGACAGCGCCGACCGCACCAGCCGCAGCAGCGAGACCCAACCCGCGTTCTCCGGGGTGCCGGTCAAGGTGAACACCGCCTCGTCGACCAGCGCCGCCGCCCGCTCGCGCGGGTCGACCTCAGCGGGTTCGCCCATTTTGTTTCCTCCGTGAGACGCGGCTCGTTCGACCGCCAGTCTATACAATGCTTCACCGTTCCTCGACGAAACGACCCGGCCGATCGGGTATCGAGACGGCTCGGAGGGCACGATGATCAGCCACTGGGTGCTGCTGAGCTCGCTCGGCTGCAACACGATGTTCGTGGAGGGGAGCCCCACGGGCGAGACGGTGGACCCCGACCCCACCGTGTCGGGCGACGACGACGACGATGACACCACCAGCACGTCGACGTTGACCGAGCGCCCCCTCGCCGGCGGCCTGACCATCGACAAGATCTCGCTGTACCAGGGCGTCGAGTCGGTGCTGTACGAGGACGGCAAGAAGCCGACCACGCTCGAGATGCCGGTCATCACCCAGCGCGACGGGCTGCTGCGGGTGTTCCTCGACCCCGACGCCGACTTCGAGGAACGCAAGGTCGTGGGCGTGCTCACGATCGTGTCGGCCGACGGCGACGAGGTGGTGGAGGAGAAGCTGAAGGTCGAGAAGGTGTCGAAGGACGACGACCTCGACTCGACGCTGAACTTCTTCCTCGCCGCCGATCAGATCGGCCAGTCGACCGAGTTCCTGCTGGAGATCCTGGAGACCGAGCCCTCCGGGATCGGCGGCGGCGCGCGCAAGGACGTGACCTGGGACTCCGACAAGGAAGGCGGGCTCGACACCGAGTCGACCGACGACCTGACGGTGGTGGTGGTCCCGGTCCGGTACAACGCCGACGGGTCGGGGCGCCTGCCCGACACCAGCGCGGCCCAGCTGACCCTGATCGAGGAGCTGGTGCGCGGCACGTACCCGGCGCAGAAGGTCACCGTGGTGGCCGACCAGCCGTTCGACTGGGACGAGCCGATCACCCCGTTCAACGGGAACCAGTGGGGCGACATCCTCGACGCGATCGGCAACTACCGGGCGTCGAAGAACGAGCCCCCGAACACCTACTACTACGGGGCGTTCGAGCCACAGTCTTCGGTGTACTCGTTCTGCGGCGCGGGCTGCATCGCCGGCCTGTCGTACGTGGGCTTCGGCAACGACCCGTTCTTCCGCGCCTCGGTCGGCCTCGGGTACTCGGGCACGATCACCAGCGAGACGTTGGTGCACGAGATGGGCCACGCGCACGGTCGCGAGCACGCCCCGTGTGGGCAGGGCGTGTCGGGCATCGACCCGGGCTACCCGTACAGCGGCGCGGCCCTCGGCTCGTGGGGGTACGACATCGTAGGGCAGACGCTGAAGGACCCGAACGACTGGGTCGACATGATGTCGTACTGCACCCCGATCTGGATCAGCGACTACACGTTCTACTCGCTGTACCTGCGGATCCAGTCGGTCTCCACCCAGCGCACGATCGCCGCGGTGCCGCGGACCACGCTCCGGCTGCAGGACGGCGGCCGCTCGGTGATGAACGGGTCGGTGGCGATCGGCGACACCTCGGAGGCGCCGCCGATCGAGGTCACGCTGTTCGACGCCGACGGGCAGCCGATGGGCACCCAGACGGCGGCGCTGTTCCCGTACAGCCACGTCGAAGGGGGCCTGGTCGTGCTCGACAGCGAGCTGCCCGAGGGCTGGACCGCCGCCGTCGCCGACTGACGCTCACCGCGGGGGCGTCGCCGCCTTCTGCTGGATCCGGGTCATCACCTCGGTCGCGACCGAGGTGCCCCACTGCTGGCCCGCGGTCATCGACTCCGCCATGATCCCCGGCATCGCCGCGGTCCACCGCTTGCCGGCCGGGCTCTCGTAGAACGTGATCGCCGCGTCCACGTCGGCCTCGGTGAGGTGGCGCTGGTAAATCGGCACCACCAGATCGACCAACGTCTCGGGCTTGGCCACCGCGCGGAACTCCTCGGTGAACCCGGGCGGCAGCCCCGGCATCGAAGCGAACTGGGCCAACATCCCGTCCATCGTCTGCTGACCGAGCGCGCCCGCGCCGGTGAGCTCGAGCAGCCGCCGCACCTTGGTCTCGTGCGCCGACGGCGTGGGCGCGGCCGCGACCGCAGGGACGAACGGGCCAGCCACCAGCACCACCGCCGCCGCCCAGTGGATCCAACGGGTCACGAACACCTCCGCCCGCCGGCTATCGCGCGGTCACGCCGGAGTCAGGCAGATCTTGCCGAACACCCCCGCCGCCGCCGCGGCGAGCGCGTCGGGCAACGCGTCGAACGGGAACCTCGCACCGATCTGGACCTCGATCCCCTGCCGCTCGATCGCCGCGTTCATCGACTCGAACGACCGGCGGGAGCCGACGAACACCCCCTGGCACCGGACCTGCTTCATCAAGATCGGCAGCACCGACACCGGCTCGACCGCGCCCGCGAGGTTGCCGATCACCGCGACCGTGCCGCCGACCCGCACCGCGTCGAGGGACTGGGCCAACGTGCCGGCGCCGCCCACCTCGACCACCAGGTCGACGCCGCCGTCGGACGCGGCCCGGATCGCCCGGCCCCACCGCGGCTCGGCGGTCCGATCGACCACGTGCGCCACGCCGAGCCCGGCGAGCCGCTCGGCCTTGTCCGCCGACGTGGTGACCGCGAACACCCGGGCGCCCGCCGCGCGCGCGAACGCGACCGCGAACGTCGACACACCGCCCGAGCCGATCACCAACACGGTGTGCCCGGGCCGCACCCGGCCGTGCTCGATCACCGCGGTCCACGCGGTGAGCCCGGCGCACGGCAGGCACGCCGCCGCCTCGTCGGACAGACCGGCGGGCGCCCGCACGAGCTCCCCCTCACCCACGGTGACCGAGCGCGCGGCCACCCCGGGCACCACCCCGCCGCGGGTGCGTCGGACCGCGTCGGCGTCGGGCGCCCCGGCGATCCACCCCGGCGAGAACGTGGGGCACACCCGGTCGCCCACCGCGACCCGGGAC
>JBEBJC010001022.1:0-3245 GCA_040080105.1 Myxococcota bacterium | reverse complement strand
GTGCCACCCCACCCCGTCGATCCCGGGCAGGTGGGGCGGACCGAGCGCCACCGTGGTGGTGGGGACCTCGCCGAGCGTGGCCGCGAGCGCCCGCGCGACCCGTCGGACTGCCCCCGCCACCGCCGCCAACGTGTCCGGCGCGGCGTCCGCGAACGCGGTCGGCGCCCCCTCCGGCACGACCCACACCTCGTACGGGTGGCGCGGCGCCCACGCGCAGAACGCCACCACGCCGTCGCGGTGCTCGAGCACCCGCGCGCCCGATTGCAGCTCGGCCTCGACCACCGCTCCGAGCAACGTGCCCCCGCGCCGCGCCCGCCACGCGGTCGCGCGCTCGACCAGCGACCCGATCCGCCGCGGCACCACCGGCAGACCCACCAGCTGCGCGTGGGGGTGAGCCTGGCTCGCCCCCGCGCCTACCCCGTGGTTCCGGAACCACTGCACCACCGCGAGCCGGGTGTCCCCGCGCAGGTCGCGCGCCCGCGCCGCCGCGAGGTGCAGCGCGTCTTCACTCCGCTGCTGCGGGAGGTGGTGCAGCGGCGCGTGCTCGGGCGCCTCGACCACCACCTCGTGCGCGCCGGTACCGGACACCGCGGCGTACGGCCCGTCGACCCGCTCGGCCAGCGGCTCCTCCACCACCAGCACCGGCCTCCGGTTCGCGAACGCGCGCGCCACCCACCCGGTCGGGTCGCGGCGGTCCGCGATCGTCGGGCAGGTGTGCGCCTCGTGCCCAGGGCAGAACGGGCACTCCTCGGGCCCGGGGCCCGCCCCGAGCGGCGGGCGGCGCTCGAACGGCCGCTCGGTGACCAGCACCACCGTGTCGCCGGTGAGCGGGTCCTGGCGCACCTCCCTCACGCCCACCACCCGAGCTCGAGATCCGGGAACACCGGATCGAGCAGCCGGCTGCGCTCGAGCGCGTTGGTCACCACCACGTCCGGCGCCGCGTCCGGGTGGGTGATCGCGTCCTCCACCCCGTTGCACAGCTCGTCGAACAGGGACGCGTGCTCGAAGATCCGCCGCAGCCCATAGTCGACGGCGCCGCCGGTGCTGATCACGAACGGCCAGTCGCTCGCCTGCAGCAGCAGCAGCTGCCGCGCGGCCTCCTCCAGCAACAGGCGCACCGCCTCGACCTCCTGCCACGGCGCGCGGTGCCACAGGTCCACGAACCGGTCCTCGGCCCGGTACTCGACCTCCCAGTAGAACCGGAGCTCGTCGTTCGACCACACGCGGTGGTCCCCGCCGGCCCCCCACGAGCCCTCGGGCAGGCTCACCGCCTTGTCGGAGGGTGACAGCTCGAGCAGCTCCGACACGGTGGCCGGCGCCACCGTCGGGTCGCGCGCCATCCTGCGGGCGACCTCGAGCAGGAACGCCGGCCCCTCGTGCCACCAGTGCCCGAACAGCTCGGCGTCGAACGGCGCGCACACCACCCCGACCCGACCGGTCCGGTCTCCGTGCATCCGCAGCCGCGCCTTGACCAGCTCGACGAAGTGGAGCGCTTGGCTGTGCACCGCCCGCTCGATCGCGTCCGGGTCGTAGGTCGCCTTCGCGCCGAGGTCGGCCTGGGGCGAGGTGACCCGCCAATACCGCAGGCCGCGCAGCCCGTGGCGCTTGTGGAACTCGAGGTACCGCCCGTCGCCGGGGTACCCGATCTTGCCGCTCCACACCTGCTCGGACACCTCGGGGCACCGGCCGAGCACGTCGACCGGCAACACCACCCCCCCCTCCGCCACCCGGTGCGGCTCGAGCTCGTTGTTCCAAGCGCGCAGCGTGTCCCATTGGCTCTGGTGCACGTCGACCGGCGCTGCGCGCCCACCCTGCAACGTCGCCGCCGGGGTCGCCTGGCGCACGAGGTGGGTGTCGACGAAGAAGAACGCCACTCCCTGCTCGGCCAGGATCGACGCGGTCCCGGCCACGTCGCGCGGCAGGCCGTGCACCGCGGGCGGCCACCACGACTGCGGCGGCCGGTACGCGCACTCGGGCAGCCAGATCCCGCGCGGGGTGAACCCGAGGTGGCGGGTGCTCGCGGCGAGCCCCGCTCGGAGCTGGGCCCGCGCGCACCGGTCGTGCAGGCACAGCGGGTGGTACAGGTGGGTCGCGGTGCTCGACAGCAGCTCGATCCGCTCCGCCCGCGCGTGCGCCACGAACGCGGAGGCGAGGTCCCGCCCGATGGCGCGGAACTGGTCGGCGAGCGCCAGGTACCGCCCCTCCCACCGAGCCGCGAGCCCGGCGAGGACCGGGTCCGGGCGAGCTTCGAACGCCACCCGGTCGGACGCGGCGCGCTCGGCCTGCTCGGCGAGGTACCGCTCGAGCCCGTCGGCGAACCGCGCCTGACCGAGCTGCTCGAGCAGGATCGGCGTGAGGCCGAGCGTCCACTTCGGGCTGAGCCCCTCCGCCGCGCAGGTGTCGAGCACCTCGAGCAGCGGCAGCCACGTCTCCGTCGCGGCTTCGAACAGCCAGTCTTCGCCGTGTGGCCAGCGCCCGTGGTGCAGGACCCACGGCAGGTGTCCGTGCAGGACCAGGCAGAACCGTCCGTTCATCGGAGACCCCCGCGGCGCATAACGCGAGCGGCCGGGCTCAGGGCTCGAGCGCGAAGTGGTACAGCTGGTCGGGCGAGCCGTTGTACAGGTCGGTGTCCACGTCGCCGGAGATCCCGTCGACCGAGCCCGTGGCGCTGTCCTGCCAGAACGTGTAGTCGGTCCAGCCCACCGGCAACGTCGGACTGACCACGCCCCAATTGGCGATCCACAGCGGCCACGCGGCGAAGTCGGGGCTGTCGACGCACTCCGCCCACCAGCTGTTCGCGGTGTAGATCATCGCCTCGCGCCCGGTGCGCACGTAGTACTGGTCGAGGAAGTCGCCGATCCAGTCGATCATCTCGGACTGGGTGAGGCCGTAGCAGGCGTCGACGCCGTACGGGTTCCACTCGATGTCGAGCGTGCCCGGGAGTGTTTGCCCGTCGGCGACCCAGCCTCCGCCCATGTCCACGAACCAGTCGGCCTGCTCGGCGCCGGTCGAGTCGTCGGGGATCGCGAAGTGGTACGCGCCCCGGATCAGCCCCGCGTCGAACGACTCCCAGTACTGGTTGTCCCAGCTGACGGCGTCGGTCGCGTAGTACGTGCCCTCGGTCGCCTTCACGATCGCGAACCCGACCCCGTCGGCGATCGCCGCGTCCCAATCCACGGTGCCCTGCCAGTGCGACACGTCGACCCCGGTGGGCGGGTCGCCGGTGGTGGTGGTGGTGTCGGGGG
>JBEBJC010001021.1:0-3246 GCA_040080105.1 Myxococcota bacterium | reverse complement strand
ACCTCCGTCCTGCCCCCTCTCCCCCGCCGCGGGGGAGAGGGCGGGGGTGAGGGGGAACTTCGTGTCACCGCCCCCGGGCACAGCTGATCAGGGGAGCGTCGTCCGCCCCCAGGTCGCCCCGACCCCGATCGGGTCGACCCGGATCGGGTCCTCCCCGCGGACGGCGCCGGCGAGCGCGACCAGGAACTCGCTCGCGGTCAGCAGCCGACCCGCCACCGGGATGGCGGACGGGACCTCCGCGGGCATCGCGGCGGCGAACTGCGCGGCGACCGCCCGAACCGACTCCGCCGACAGCTCGATCGGCTCGTTCAGCGAAGACCCGGCCTCGGCCGACGGGCCGGCCATCGCGTCGACCCGGACCGCGTCACCTTCGACCCGCTTCGCCAACAGCTCCACGAACCCGTGGAACACCTCGGTCGGGTTCACCCCGGGCGCCGGCTCGGGCGGCACGACGGTGGCGCCGACGAGGGCCGCGGCGGCTTGCCTCAACGCCACCACCGACACCAGCCGCCCGCCGTCCTGCGGGGGAGGGGACACCGAGTCGGGGCGCTGGAACCCGCGGAGGATCGGCCCGCGGAGCTGATCGGCCGACAAGATCGCCGCCCCGGACGGGATCACCACCTGGTCGAGCCACCGCCCGAGCACCCCGGCGTCGGTGGGCAGGCCGCCCGCCCCGCTCAGCGCGACCCGCACCACCGGCGTGCCCGGCGCCCGCGCCGCCCGCACGATCGCCAACGTCGCACGGTCGGCCGCGGCCGGGCCGAACGGCGCCACCCGAGGATCACTGCCGCACGCCCCCTCGTACGGGCCGGACGGCACCGCGACCCGCGTCCGCGGCTGTCCGTCGAACAGCCCCGCCATCCGCGGCTCGGCGGTCGCCGGGCCGTCGGCCTCGAGGATCACCCGGAACCCCGCCTTGCCGAGCAGGGCCTCCGCGGTGCGCGACCGCACCGGCGAGACCACCGCCCGCGTCCGCACCAGGTCGTTCAGCGGCTTCAACTGGCGCCGCAGCGCCCGCATCGTGGGCTTGTCACTCGGGGCCTCGGCCCGCCGGAGCGCGACGGCCACCGCGTGCCCGCCGTCGAGGGCGAGCGTGATCAGCGCCGTCCGCGCCTCGTCGGGGGGATCGGCGGGGATCACCAACGTGCCGGCGAGGCCGCGCGCGCTCAGCGCCTCGAACACCGACTCGGCCCAACCTGCGGGCGCGGCCGCCGCCCACACCTCGATCGACACCATCACCCGCTCGGCGCGGGCGGTGATCTCGAACGGCGCGTCGGGTCGCGTGTCGAGCACACAGCTCGCCGCGGCCGTGTCGGCCAGGACCATCAGGAGGGAGACCACCGCATCACCTGCGCGTCAGCGCCGTCCGCGTAATAGCGTCGCCGGGTGCCGGCGTCGATCCACCCCCTCGCCGCGTACAGCGCCCGCGCGGCGCCGTTGTCGACCCGCACCTCGAGCCACGCCGAACGGACCCCGGCCGCGAGCCACTCGGCCTCACACGCCGCGAGCAGCGCGGTCGCGAGCCCCTGGCGCCGGGCGGACGGATCGACCGCGATCGTCAGGATCTCGGCCTCCTCCGCCACACACGACGTGAGCAGGTGGCCGGACACCGGGTCGCCCACCACCCACGCGCGGGTCACCGGGCTGCGCAGGTGCGACGCGATCGACGCCTCGGGCCACGGTCCGAACGCCGCCACCCGCTCGACCCGGGCGATCGCCGCCGCGTCGTCGAGCTGCGCCGGGCGCACGCCGCTCACTGCGCCTCCTCTCCTCGCAGCGCGATGCGCCGGACCGGGATCTCGGCCCGCAGCTCCACCAGCACCGCCTCGGAGGCCGCGGTCCACGCGGCGCGGTCGGCCGGGTCGGCCTGGAGCGTCCGCAGGAGGTACCGCTCCACCACCATCCGCCGCCGCACCGTGAGCGTGAGCCGCTCCTGGTCGAGCCCGTGGTCGGCGAGGAACCCCTCCCACCGGGGGCCGAACTCGGCGCGCAGCGCGGCGACCCGCTCGGCGATCGCCTCGTGGCTCGGCTGGTACAGCGACACGTCCGACGCCACCCACCGCACGATCGCGGCGTCGATCTCCACCTCCTCCGCCGGCCGACCGGTGGTCCAGAACGGCACCGGAGCAGGGTCGAACGGAGCCAACAGCTCGTCGAGCCGGACGTCCGAGGCGAGGACCGGCTGGCCCTTCACCACCGCGACGACCCGATCGACCACCTCGGCGCGGGCGAGCGCGAACCACAGCCACATGGCACCCCTGGTATCCCCCCGGGTTAAGCCGCGCCGATGATCGAGCTCCACGAGCTGACTCGCCGATTCGGACAGGTGGTGGCGGTCGATCGGCTGACCGTGTCGGTGGGCGATCGCGGGTTGGTCGGGTTCCTCGGGCCGAACGGCGCCGGGAAGACCACCACGATGCGCATGATCACCGGGTTCCTGCCGGCGACGTCCGGGCGCGCCGTGGTGGCGGGGTTCGACGTGTTCGAGGCCCCACACGAGGTGAAGGCGCGCGTCGGGTACCTGCCCGAGACCCCGCCGCTGTACCCCGACCTCACGGTGGGCGAGTACCTGCGGTTCGTGGCCGAGATCCGGGGGGTGCCCCGCGCCGATCGGCTGGCGCGGGTCGGGGCCGCGCTCGACGAGGTGGGCCTCACCGGGTGGGAGCGGCGGCGGATCGGCGACCTGTCGAAGGGGTACCGCCAGCGGGTCGGGCTCGCGCAGGCGATCGTGCACCGCCCGCGCCTGCTGATCCTGGACGAGCCCACCGCGGGCCTCGACCCGGCGCAGGTCGTGTCGGTGCGCGCTCTGATCCGCTCGCTCGCCGCCGAGCGCGCGGTGGTGTTGTCGACCCACGTGCTGGCCGAGATCGAGCGGCTGTGCGACCGGATCTTGCTGTTGTCGCGCGGGCGCCTGGTCGGCGACGGCTCGGTCGACGCGCTGGCGGAGACGGTGGGGCGAGGGCCGTGGGTCGAGCTCGGCGTCGACGACCTGGAGATCGACCTGTGCGCGGCGCTGGCGGCGCTGCCCGAGGTGCGCGAGGTCGAGCGCGCCGGCCCCGGCAGCTACCGGATCCGCGGCCCCGAATCGGTCGAGCCGGCGGTCGCTGCGGCGGCGGGGGCCCACGGGTGGCGGGTGCGCCGGCTGGTGCGCCACCGCCCCGAGCTCGAGGCGCCGCCTTCGGTGGCGTTGGAGGCCGATCTCGTCGGGCGGGATCTGCTGGTCCGCGCGATGGACGGGATGTCCGA
>JBEBJC010001020.1:0-3248 GCA_040080105.1 Myxococcota bacterium | reverse complement strand
GTGCAGCGCGGCGCCCTCCCCCGCGAGCACCACCACCTCCGCCCGCACCACCGTCCCGTCGGCGAACCGCGCGGCGACCCCGTCCAGAACGTCGTCGACCCGCACCGGCGCCGGCAACCGCGCCGCGCCCGGGGGGACGTCGACCCACGCGGCGCCGTCGACCACCACGAACCCGCGCTCGCCGGTGAGCCCGCGCGACTCGAGCCCGCGGCGATCCACCTCCACCGCCGCGATCCCCAGCGCCTCGAGCGCCTCGACCGCGGGCCGGATCGTGGCCTCCTCCCCCGGCGCGCTCGCGACCCACACCGCGTCGGCGCGGGCGAGGCCGAGCAGCGCGGCCGACTCGCCGCCGAGGCCGAGCAGCTCGCGGGCCACGTCGCGACCGACGGAGGCCACCAGCCGGGCCGGCGACTCGGTGGTCAGGGTCGACACCAGGCCCGGCGGGGGCCCGTCACCGCCGGTGAGCAACACCGACGCGCCCGCGCGCTCGAGCCCGCGGGCCACCCACCGCCCCGCCAGGTCGGCGCCGACCACCAGCACGTCCACCCGGGACGGGGCGTCGGGGATCGTCACTTCGGGTTGCACCACACCCCCGGCAGAGGGATGTGCTCTGTATCCACCCGGGGAGGACACCGATGGCGGGGAGCCTGACCAAGCGGGGCCGCGGCGCGATGACCCGGGTCCAGTCCACCGCCGCCACCGTGGGTGTGGGCGTGGGCGTGTTGTGGGCGGTGTACGCGGTCAACGTGGTGCTCGGGCAAGCGCTGTTCGCGTTCGCGATCCACTCGTGGACCGCGCAGGGGCTGGTGGGGCTGCTGTTCTCCCCGTTCCTGCACGCGTCGCTCGGCCACCTGGTGATGAACACCTCCTCGTTCGCCCTGCTCGGCAGCCTGGTGCACCTGCGCCGGCCGGCCACCTTCACCACGGTGTCGGTGCTGGGCGCGCTCGGCTCTGGGCTCGGGGCGTGGCTGTTCTCTGCCCCTGGCACCACCACCGTGGGCCTGTCGGGGGTGCTGTTCGCGTACCTCGGGTTCTTGATGACCCGGGGCCTGTTCGAGCGGCGGGCGGTCGACCTCGCGCTGTCGGTCGGGGTCACCGCCCTGTTCGGCTCGATGGCGTGGGGGGTGCTGCCGCTGACCGCCGGCGTGTCGTGGCAGGCCCACCTGTTCGGGTTCCTCACCGGGATCGGGGTCGCCGCGCGCCTCGGTCGGCGCTGAACCTCAGGGGTCCGTCGGGCCCTCGATCTCGTCCGACCGGAGCGCCCGGGCGACCGCCTCCGCGCGGGTCCGCGCCCCGAGCTTGCCCCGCGATCGCTCCACGTGGGTGCGCACGGTGGTGCCGGTCACGCCGAGCAGGGCTGCGATCTCGTCGGTCTCGTAGCCCTGGGCGACCAGCTCGAGCACCTCGCGCTCGCGCGCGGTGAGCCGACCCGCCGAGTCTCCGCCCGCGACCACCGTGACGACGGCGCCGGCGCCCATCGGCTGACACACCAGGCGGCAGCTCCGCCCGCGGATCTCGACCGCGCGCAGGTCGTTGTCGGCCCGCTCGTGCACCACCGGACAGTCCGGGCGACACACGACCCGCCGCCCGTCGTGGCGCGCCACCACCACGTCGCAGCACCGCCGCCCTTCGACCTCGCCCAGAAGCTCGACCGCGGAGGGTGACCCCTCCACGACCCGACCCGACCCGTCGACGCGCAGAACCGCGAGCATTCGTCATCCTATCACGCCCGCGCCCGCGAGCGCGCCAGGAGCGGGCGACCGCACCAAAAGCGCCGTGCGCGGGGTGACATCGGGAGATCACTCGTGCGATGATGAACTTCCACCACCGACCCGGAGGCGCCCGTGAACCTCGACTCGACCGGCCTCGACCCCCGCCTCGCGCCGCAGGTGCGCGCCCCCGAGTCTCCGCTGTCGGCGGCGGTGCGATGTGCGGTGATGCCGCTGGCGGTGATCGGCACCGGCTGGCTCGCCGGGCGCGGGTGGTCGATGATCGAAGGCCCGCTCGGCCTGCGCGCAGGCACCGACCTGATCGCCCTGCCGGTGGTGGTGGGCGTCGGCGGGGCGTGTGCGATCGTCGCCGGGTGGGGACACGGCGCGTCCCGGCGCGTCGCCGCGATGCTCGGCGGCCTCGCGGCGGGCGCCGTGCCGTGGCTGGTCGACCTGCCGTGGAGCGCGGACGCCCCGGCCACGCTGGTGATCCTGCCGGTGATCGCGCTGACCGCGGGCGTCGCGTGTAGCCGGACCTCCGAGGACTGACTACGGGGCGCCGATGACGGCACGGCGTTGGTTTCGAGGGGTCCGCGTCGACGGTCTCGGCGTGGTGGACGTGGCGTGGGACGGTGGGATCACCGCGGTTGCGCCGCCCGGCCAGCTGCAACTCCGCAGGACGGAGTCCGAGGACCGACAGGTCGACGGGGCGGTCACCGAGGGCGGCTGGCTCACGCCGCCGATGGCGGAGCCACATGTGCACCTCGACGCGGCGCTGCTCGGGGCGCGCGCGCCGAACCGCTCGGGCACGTTGCGCGAGGGGATCGCGAACTGGGCCTCGCTGCGGGAGCAGCTGACCGCCGACGACGTGGTGGCGCGCGCGACCCGCACCGCCGAGATGTACGCCTCGTGGGGGGTGCTGCGGATCCGCACCCACGTCGACACGGGCTCCCTCGTCGCGGTCGAGGCGCTGGTCGGGCTCAAGCGGACCCTCGCGGCGTCGGGCATCGAGCTGCAGGTGGTGGCGTTCCCGCAGGAGGGGGTCTTCCGCGCGCCGGGGCGCCGGGCAGCGTGGGAGCGCGCGGTGGCGCTCGGGTGCGACGTGGTCGGCGCGATCCCCCACTTCGAGCGGACCACCGAGGAGGGGTGGGCCTCGGTGCGGGCGGCGTTCGCGCTGGCGGAGGCGCACGGGTGCCAGGTCGACCTCCACTGCGACGAGACCGACGACCCGGGCTCCCGGAACCTGGAGGTCGCCTGCGCCGAGACCATCGACCGCGGCTGGGCCGGGCGGGTGGTGGCCTCGCACTGCACCGCGCTCCACAGCTACCCGAACCCGTACGCCGCCAAGGTCTGCGAGCTCGTGGCGACCGCCGGGGTGCAGGTGGTCACCAACCCGCTGGACAACGTGGTCCTCCAGGGCCGGTACGACGGCTACCCGCGCCGGCGCGGCCTCACCCGGGTGGACCAGCTGTGGGCCGCCGGGGCGTCGGTCGGGATCGGGCACGACTCGGTCCAGGACCCGTGGTACCGCCTCGGGAC
>JBEBJC010001019.1:0-3250 GCA_040080105.1 Myxococcota bacterium | reverse complement strand
CCGCGGGGCGCGGCGACCGCCAGGGGGCGATCCGGTGGCTCGACCGGGAGCTGTCGGTGCGCCCCGCGGCCCCCGACGCGGTCGGCGCCCGGTGCGGGTACCTGCGCGAGGACCGGCGGCCAGACCGGATGGACGAGCTCGCACGGGCGGCGCTCGCGCTGTCCCCCGACGACCCGACCGCGTGGGCGTGCCGGGCGGCGGCGGCGCTCGATCGCGGCGACCTTCCGGCGGCGCGGGCCGCGGTCGATCGCGCGCTCGGGGTCGCGCCCGACCACCCGCTCGCGCGGTCGGTGGCCGCGGCGTTGGCGGGAGCCACCGGGGGCGGACCCGGCTAAGGCCGGTCGATGGAAACTCTGCGCGACGAGCTGCGCGTGATCCTCGACGATGCAGGTCGCGTCGCGATGTCGTACTTCGGCCGGGTGGTGGCCGAGCGCAAGGCGGACGGCACGCCGGTCACCGAGGCCGACCGGGCGGTGGAGGAGCGGATCGTCGAGCAGATCGTCCGCCGGTTCCCCGGTGAGTCGGTCGCGTCGGAGGAGGGGCACGTCGTCCACGGCGTCCCCGGCGCGCCGGTGTGGTACGTCGACCCGATCGACGGCACCGGGGCGTTCGTGAGCCAGCTCGCGTACTGGGGGCCCACCGTGTGCCGGGTGGTCGACGGGTCGCTCGAGTCCGGCGCGTTCCACGTGCCGCGCGTGGCGGAGCACTGGTTCGCCAGCGTCGGCGGCGGGGCGTGGCGCGACGGCCGCCGGCTGTGGCCGGATCGAGATCCCACCGAGGTCGAGCGCAACGACGTGGTGTTCGTCCCGTCGCGGTTCCACCGCCGGCAGCCGCTGCCGTGGGCGGGCAAGGTGCGAGCCCTCGGGTCCTCGGCTGCCCACCTGGCTCATGTCGCGTCCGGGGGTGGCCTCGCCGCGTTCGTCCCCAAGTGGGAGCTGTGGGACGTTGGGTGTGGTACCTTGCTGATCCGTGAGGCGGGACGTGTCGTATGGACCGCCGAGGGAGAGGTGGTGAACCCGGAACGGGTCACCGCGGGCTTGCCGCTGCTCGCCGGCGCGCCTAATGCTCTGCGGACTCTGGTCGACCGATGGGCTCGCGCTCAGGCGGCGACCGGGTCAGCCCCACCGAGGTGAAGGCGGACATGCGCGACAACGACACCAAGGATCGCGCCGACGAGGACCTCGAAGAGGAGGAGGGCGCCGAAGCCGACCAGGAGCTGGCCAAGGCGCCGCTGCGCCCCGTCCCGGCCGGGCTCACCGGCTTGGGCCCGCCCCCGAAAGGGGTCCGCTCGGGCGACCTGCTCAGCTACTACCTGGGCCAGGTGCGCCGGTACCCGCTGCTGAGCCCGGAGGAGGAGCGGAAACACGCGCTCCGGTTCGCCGAGAGCGGCGACCGCGAGTCGGCCGAGCGGCTGGTGACCAGCAACCTCCGGCTGGTGATCAAGATCGCGTTCCAATACCACCGCCAGTGGGCGAACGTGCTCGACCTGATCCAAGAGGGGAACGTAGGGCTGGTGGAGGCCCTGACCCGGTACGACCCGAGCCGCGAGATCCGGTTCTCGAGCTACGCCCAGTACTGGATCCGCGCGATGATCCTTCGGTTCCTGCTCGACAACTTCCGGCTGGTGCGCCTCGGCTCGACCCGCGCGGGGCGGAAGTTGTTCTTCCAGCTCCAGAAGGAGCGCGACCGGATGATGCAGGAGGGCGTACAGCCCACGAGCCGGCTGATCGCGGAGCGGCTCGGGGTCACCGAGACCGACGTGAACGAGGTCGACCAGCACATGCGCGCGCCGGCCCTGTCGCTGCACGCGCCCGCAGGCGACGACCCCGAGGGGCGCACGTTGTCCGACGTGGTGCCGGAGGCGATCGCACACGACCCGGAGGCGGGGGCGGCGCAGTCCGAGTTCTCGGGGCTGCTGCGCGAGAAGCTCGCGAAGTTCGCCGCGGAGAACGTCAAGGACGAGCGCGAGCGGGTGATCTGGGAGACCCGGATGGTCGCGGCCGAGCCGATCAGCCTGTCCGAGCTCGGCGAGCAGTTCGGGGTGTCGAAGGAGCGGATCCGTCAGGTCGAAGCCAGGCTCCGGAAGAAGCTCAAGCAGTACCTCGAGCAGGAGTTCGGCGACGAGATCGACTTCGAGTTCTCCGAGAACGGCGGCTGACGGCCCCCGTCAGAGCGCGAGCTCGGCGATGAGCGGTGCGCGCAGCACCGTCCGGCGCGACCGGTCCGAGTGGCCGATCGTGCGCACCAAGCCGGCCCGCAGCAGGTGCTCGTCGGTCATCGGGTTCGGCACCTGGGCCCCTTCGCGCGCCAGCTGCTCGAGCCGCCCCTGGAGCTGCTCGTCCGCCGCCACGATGTCGTACGCTCGCCGCAGCTCGTGCGCGACCGCCCCGAGCGCGGTCCACAGCTGACCGCGGTCACTCTCCGGCAGCCGGCCGAGCGCGCCGAGCCGATCGAGCAGCGCGGGAACGCCCCCCACCGCGCGCACCAGCTCGCGCAGCCGCGCCGCGTCGTTCGGGCCGAGCCACTCCACCAGCGCCTCCAGCGCCTCCTCCTCGTCGAAGTCCGGCAACGTCAGGCGCTCGGCGTCGCCGAAGTCGAAGTGCGGCGCGTCGATCGAGCCGGCGAGCAGCAGGTTGAACCGCGGCTCGGCCAGGGATTCGCGGCGGTGGTCGCCGAACACCTCGATCAGGTCCCGCAGGGCCTCCACGTGGATGTGCTGCAGGCCGTGGATCATCAGGCACCGGCGCCCACCCTCGTCGGCGCGGGCGAACAGCTCGCGCATCACGTGTCGGAACCCGCGGCGGCTCACGACCTGCCACGCCGGCCCCTCCAGCGGCAACACGCAGAACTCCTGCATCGCGAGCACGAGCCAGCTCCACGCCTGGTGCGGCGTGCGCCCCTCCAGCGGGTGCAGCGACAGGGTGCGCGCGCGGATCATCGGCTCGCCTACGAGCAGGTCGAGCGCCACGTCGTCGAGGAACTCACGCGCCTGGCTCCACCGCGGCGCGACCAGGACCACCGGTTCCATCTTGCGAAGGTGCGCCCGAGTCTTTCTGGCGATCCGGGCGCGCTCTGCCCGTTCGAGGTAGTACTGGTCACGGTCGAACGCGCCCCCCCGCTTCCCGCGGAGGATCGCGGTGCGCCGATCCAGGCGCGAGGGGGTCGAACTGGCGGTGTTCGGCACGGTGGCTGCGATGGCGCGGGGCGTGGTCGGGGTACCCGACCCCTGCCCCGGGGACTTCGGCATGGC
>JBEBJC010001018.1:0-3251 GCA_040080105.1 Myxococcota bacterium | reverse complement strand
ATCCCAGCCTCGATGTTCGCCCCCGGCCTCGTCCCGACCGCCTTGCCCACCGGAGCCGCAGCTCCGACCACCGGCGCGCGCCCCACCGACGAGATCGTCGACCATTACATGGCCGTGCACTGGGACTCCTCGGACTTCGAGGCCAAGGCCCAGGCGTTCGGGATGTGGCCGGAGCAGGTGGGCTCCGAGCTCGATCAGTGGCTGCCGGTCTCCACCTCGCCGGAGGTCCGCTCCGGCGCCAACCTGTTGGTCGGGCTCGGCTCCGGGTTGTTGGACGCGTTCTTCGAGGCGTTCGCCAAGTCGATCCCGGGGGTCGGCGCTGTCGCGCAGGTGCTGTGGAACTTCCGCGACGGGTGGGAGGCGGTCGCTCCGCTGGTCGAGCACGGCGACATCGGCGCCGCGATCTTCACCGGGCTCCGCTACGCGATGGCCGGGCTGTCGGGCGCGGCCCGCAACATCGGCGACCTGTTCACCGCCGCGGGTGACGCCGCGCACGTGCTGGCGCCGTTCACCGCCGGTCTGTCCGAGGCGGTCGGCGCGCCGGCGGCGGCCATCGCCGAAGGGTGCCGGCTCGCGTCGGCGATCCTCGACAGCCTGGTGCTGGGGCTCGACCTCGGCTTGACCGCGTACAGCGTCGTGCAGGCCAACGAAGCCGAGGCACAGGGCCAGTTCGCGCGCCAGGCGTTCTACCGCGGGGTCGGCAGGGACAACGCGTTCCGGTCGGTCGAGAGCCTGTTCAAGGTGGTGGCGAGCTGGATCGGCGTCGCGGTGGGCGCGGTGGTCCCCACAGGCGCTCCCACGACCCTCGGCGAGGTCGCCCTGAAGTCCGGCAGGGACTTCCTGAAGTCGGGGGGCCGCGTGCTCGGCCGCAGCGGGTGGGACACGGCGTACAACGTGACCCACCGACTGCGCAAGAGCGGCGCGCTGGACGGAGCCGCCAGCGAGTGGTTCGAAGGAGCGAACAACGGGTCGGTGGCGCTCGGCTTCGGCGACGTGATGACCCGGACCCGCGACGGCCTGTTCGGCGCGGACTACCTCACCCGCACCGAGCTCCAGGCCGCCGGCACCGACGCGTCGGCGCTGATCGGAGGCGCCCGCCAGGCCACGATCACCCGGATGAACGGCGGCATGGACGAGCTCGAGGCGGAGCCGCCGCTGTGGACCCAGGAGCTCGTCAACCGGTTCCTGGAGGGCGAGTCCGGAGTCGGGGCGTACGACGTGCTCAACGCGGCCACCCGGCCGTCGGAGTGGGTCCGGCTGCAGTTCGCCGGGGCGCGCTACCTGCTGACCGCGAGCGCAGATCTCGGCTTGGACGGGATCAGCGGACTGGCGGACCTCGCCGAAGGGGCGCTGACCGGAATCGCCCAGCCGTTCGTGGACAACGTCAACGCGTGGATCGCCACCAACAAGCCGGAGCTCGATCAGCTGGTCGTCACCCTGAACGACCGGATCCAGCAGCAGACCCTGAGCCTGGAGTCGGTGCGCACCGCGCTCGCCGAGGCTCAGGGCGTGAGCGCCTGGGTGCAGTCGTTCGCGGACCAGGGGGGCCAGCTGGAGCAGGTCATCCAGGGGATGGCCGACAAGGTGCGGGGGATGAAGATCGATCCCGCGTCGATCGACGCCCCGTGGTTCGTGCCGGAGGCCTCGTACACCTGGGCGATCGACGCCGTCAACGAGTCGGTGGAGCAGGGGGCGCAGCTCATCGAGTCGCTGAAGGGTGAGGCTCGCCAGACCCTCGACGGCGCGGCGGACCAGCTCGGCCAGTGGGCCGACACCAAGATCGCGTTCCTCCAGCAGGTGTTCGCCGAGGGCGGCGAGCTGGAGACGATGCTGCAGGAGGAGCTCGCGAAGGCCCAGCAGATGGCGGCGGAGCTCACCCAGCTGATCACCCAGTGGGACGGCCAGATCCCGCTCCAGTTCGCCGGCGCCGCGGATTGGCTGCGCGAGGTGGCCGCCCAGGCTCGGGCCCAGACGAGCGGGGCCCGGGAGGCCGAGTGGCAGACCTTCATCACCACCGTGGCACAGGCGTACGTGGACGACTGGAAGGCCCGCCACGCCGACGACGTGTACGAGAACTACTGGCCCTCGATGCCCCCACACGAGATCTCGGCGGTCGAGCAGGCGATCACGTTGCTGTCGGCGAACTACCAACAGATCCTGGCCGAACCCACGAACCCCCACGCCGCGGAGGCCGCTCGCCGGATGGACGAGCTCACCAGCGCCGCCGGCGCGGCCAGGGCCTGCTACGGCGGGCAGGGGGGGCGAGGCGCTGGAGGCGTTGTGGGCGGCCGAGGAGCGGATCGCGCGCCTGGCGGTGTTGCCGTTGCCGCCGGCCCCGATCGCGCCCGAGCCGCTCACACCGGCGGAGCTCGACGAGGTGGTGGTGTACTTCACCTTCGACCGACCCCGCGACGGCGACGCCGGGGTGTCCCGCTCGGATCTGGCCGCCGCCACCGAGTTGGCTACGGCGGCAGACGGCGCCCCCCTGTCGCTGTTGGGCCACGCCTCGGTCGAGGGGCCCGAGCGGTACAACCAGCGGCTCGGGCAGCGGCGGGCGGACTTCGTCGCGGCCCACCTTCGAGCCACGGTCCCGGGGGTGGTGGCGCACCCGACGAGCGCGGGGGAGTCCGCCGCGGCGTCCGTCACGACGGACGAATACGTCGACGAGGAGTGGCGAAAGGTCGTGGTCTCGGTGGAGACCCCAGGAGGATAGGTGGATCTGTCCGCGCCAGGGATCCTGCTCGATGCGTGCCGCGTCGGCGTCGAGGTGCAGGCGTGGCGGAGCCGGCTCCCCGCCGATCACCCCGACCTCGCGCGCGCGACGCTGCGGCTGGCGCAGCTCTGGCGCGCGTTCGACCCGCCCCGGTCACGCGGGTTGGTCGAGGTGGCCCTCACTTCCGGCGCAGACGCCGGGGTGGGGGCCGCGGTGACCGCGGCGGCTTGGCTGGAGGAGGGGGCCGTGGCGCCAGCTGCGGCCGCGCTCGGCGCCGCGGCGGGTCCCACCGTCCCGCTGCTGCGGGCGCGGCTGTTCCTGGTGCGCGGCGAGGTCGACCCGGGGATGGCGCTGCTCGACGAGCTCGTCGACGACTCCACGGTCCCGGTGGAGATCCGCGCCGAGGCCCTGTCCTTTCGCGCGCGGGCGCTGCCGGTCCGCGGCATCGAGGGAGCGGCGGCCGACCTCGCCCAGCTCGAGGCCCTGGCGAACACCCACCAGGCCTGGATGACCGCTGCGTGGGTCGGGGTGCTCCGGC
>JBEBJC010001017.1:0-3252 GCA_040080105.1 Myxococcota bacterium | reverse complement strand
TCTCGGCGTTGAAGCCTAGGTCGGCGCCGCCGGCCTTGAGGGCGCCGCGGATGAAGAGCCCGGCGCAGGTGAGCAGGCCGAGCGACAGGGCGATCTGGGCGACGACCAGCGGATTCCGCGGCAGCCAGCGGCGGCGGTGCGGCACGGCGTCCTCGCCGGCCTGTTCCTGCTGCAACGCGCGCCCGGGGTCCCCGCCCCGGGGTGGATCGCGCTCTCGGCCACGCTGCGCGCGCGCGGCGACCTCGACGGGGCCGAGCAGGCCGCGATGAAGATCATCGAGAACGACGACGACGACGCCTACGGCTGGCGGGCGCTCGCCTTCGTGCTCACCGACCGCGGCGAGGCCATCCGCGCCGGGGACGCCTGGGAGCGCTCGGCGTCGCTCGGGCTGGACGTGCCCGGCGTCCTGGCCGGCCTCCAGGTCCTGCGCAAGGACTGCCTGGCCCGCAACGACCAGCTGGGCGCCGCCAACATCGACGACCGGATCGCCCGGATCAGGAGGGGCTGAGCCGCTCCCGTTCGGCCCGCCACGCGGGCCCGCGGTGCAGCAGCGCCCCCTCCGAGCGCAGCCAGGCCCGCGAGGCCTCGTGCCCGGGGAAGGTCTCGGCCACGAGCGCCCAGAACGCCGGGGAGTGGTCGGGGCGGCTCAGATGGCAGACCTCGTGCGCGATCACGTAGTCGAGGACGTGCTCGGGGGCGAGCATCAGGCGCCACGAGAACGACAGGGTGCCGGTGCCCGAGCAGCTCCCCCAGCGCGATCGTGGGTCGCCGATCGCCACCCGCGCCGCGCCGACGCCCCGCGCCGCCGCCAGGGCGTGCACCCGCGGTGCGATGACCCTCCGCGCCTCCCGCCGGTACCAGGCCTCCACCGGGCCCTCCGCGCCGGCCCCCGCGCGGGGAGCACCACCAGCAGCGCCCCGACCACCATGATCCCCAGCGCGGCGCAGTTGTAGCCCACCGACTGGCCGAGCGCGCCGGCGACGGCGGCCAGGTCCGCTGGATGGAGTCCGAGCACCGACAGCTCCACCCGAGTCCCCCCTGGGTGCAGCATACCGTACGCGGCGCTACCGCTTGGTGCGCCCCGGCGGCGGCGGGCGCGCGACCTGGCCGGCGGCGGGGCGCGCGACCGGCGCGCGCACCACCCGGGTCGCGTCGTCGGACCCGCGGCGGGGCGCGCCGGGCGGGGTGGAGGTGAACGGGCTCGGCGCCTTGCGCTTGGCCGCCGAGGCGCGGAGCTGGTCGAGCGCGACCTTCGCCTCGGCCCGGATCACCCCCTCGGCGCCGTCGACCAGGGCCTGCAGCACCACCATCGATCGGGCCGACCCGAGCGCGCCGAGCGCGGTCACCGCCTGCAGCACCGGCGCGCCGCGGGCCTGGTTCACGATCTCGATCAACACGGCCTCGGCCTCGGCCCCGACCGACCGACACAGCTCCACCGACAACGTCGGCAGCGGCATCGGGCCGCCGCACAACCCGCGCGCGGCCGACAGCTTCGCCTCGTCCGAGCCCACGCTCGCCAGCGCGCGCCCGACCCGCGAGCGGACCTCCCGCGGGGCGTGCTTGTCGCTGGCGATCGCCACCATCCGCTCGAGGTCGCCACACAGCTCGGCGGCCCGGGCGCGAACCTCGGCGTCGGGGTCGGCGAGCAGCCCCTTCGCGATCCACTGGGTGAACTCGGACGACCCGCGCTGCCCGAGCAGCTCGAGCGTCTGCATCCGCACCTTGCACCGGTCGTCCTGCGACAGCCGGCGCACCCGCTGCTCGACCTCGGTGGGCACGCCGTCCAGCGCGGCCGCCGCCGCGAACAACCGGTCGACGAACTCGGTCGCCCGGCCCATCACCTCGGGGGTCGCCGGCTGATCGAGCCACAACCACCCCTCGCGGATCCGCACCTCGGCGTCGTCGGCCGCCGCCATCAGCGCGCGGCGCACCCCGGGCGACAAGATCGACAGGTGCTCGAGGTCGGCGTTCAGGTGGAACCGCACGTCGAACTCGGGGTCGCCGACCTTACACGGCGGCAGCTCGAGCTCGTCCGGCTCGGCGCCGTACACCATGGTGCGGTGGGTCACCCCGAGCTGGCCGGTGGGAACGGGCGTGCCGAACGCGATCTGCAGCCGCGGCCCTCCCGGGTGCTCCACCTCGCGCAGCGCGCACCGGAGCCGCCGCGGGCCGCCGGCCCCCGCGGCGCGCCCCTCGTGGATCCCCGGACCGGACTCGCGCAGGTTGTACTCGCGCACCAGCGCGGCGAGCAGATCGTGCACCGAGCGCTCGCGGTCCGCGGCCACGCGATAGCGGGCGTAGCGCACCACCAGGACGGGGAACACCGCGGCGAGCGCGCCGCCGAGCCCACATCCCACCACGCCGAGCGATACGAGCAGCCAGGTCGGCATCTCTCTGGCATCCTACACCGCGCGGGACCCATGACGCTGACCTCGTTGCTCGACGCCGCCCTCGCCGACTGCCCGGACCCGACGCTGCTCGCGCCGGCGCAGCGGGTGATCGAGGCCCCGTGGACCACGGTGGTGTTCGGTCGGGTGGGGGTCGGCAAGACCTCGCTGGTGAACCGGCACGCCGGCGCGGGGCTGCCGGTCGGGCTCGGTGGGGTGACCCGCGCGGCGCGCCGGGTCGACGGGTGGGTCGACACGCCGGGCATCGACGACCCGTCGCGCGCGATCGTCGAGCTGGCGGAGTGGCTCGACCTGGCCGACGCGGCGGTGTGGGTCACCGACGGCCTGCAGCCGATGACCCGGTCGGAGCGCGACGTGGCGGGCGCCACCCTGCACCCCGGCACCCCGCTGTGGGTGGTGGTGTCGCGCGCCGACCTGATCGACCCGAGCGAGCTGCCGGCGGTGGTGCAGCGGGTCGCGGCGCTCGCGGCGCCTCACCAGCCGGTCGACGTGGTCGCGGCCGATCTCCGGCGCGGCGCGCCCACGGTCGGGCAGGTCGAACGGATTGGACGGTTCGACCCGCCGGGCCCGCGCCGCCTCGCCCGGGTCGCGGTGGCGGCCCAGGCGGCGCGCGCGTCCCTCCCCCCGGCGCCGCTCGATCCGGCTTCCGTCGTCGACCGGTGGCGCGCCGCGGTGCGGGAGGCGGCGCGCGGGGTCGAGGCGCGGATCGCGGGCGGCGAGCTGACCCACCCGGTCGACGCGGAGGCGGCGCTGGTGGCGGTCGGGCGCGACGTGGTGTCGGGGCTCGAGGCTGCGGCGGGAGGGGCGTTGAGGCTCCCGCAACCGCCGGCGCCCACCCCGCGCG
>JBEBJC010000098.1:0-14553 GCA_040080105.1 Myxococcota bacterium | reverse complement strand
GGAGCGGCCGCATCCCGCGGCCCACAGGAGGGGGAGCGAAATCATCGCCGGGCATATAATCCGGGCGCCGTGGGGCGGAGCGTCGACCCACCGGAGGATCCATGACCGCCGCTGCCGGGCCCGAGCTGTTCTCCTACACCTTCGCCACTTGGGTGTTCACCCTTCACGTCGGCGGCGTCCGCCCCGCGGACGAGCGGGTCGCTGCGGCGTGTGACGCCGTGCGAGCCGCCGCCGACGAGGGCACCGGCAACGCCGCCGGCGCCGCGCTGGTCGAGCAGGTGAGGGCGTTGGTCCCCGACGCCGCGCCCGCGACGTTCGAGGCGGCCGCGCGCCGCCTGTACGGGGAGCGGCTCCGCACCGATCTCGGCGCGGGTGATCGAGAGCACCGCACCGCCGCGGTGCGCCGGTACCAGTTCGGCGCCCAGCTGCCGTGGCTCGCGCGGATCTGGCAGCGGCAGGATGGCGCGGTGGCGCCGGTGTGGTGGTTGGTCGAGCGGGTGACCGACGAGGTGCGCGCCGCCGATCCGAACCCGTGGAACGACGTGGACGAGGCTCCGTCGTTGCCCGTCGCCGACTTCCAGGTGTTGTGGGAGCTCGACGGCTGCACCAGCCTCCACCTCGGCTGAGCCGTGCCCGGACTCCGCTGGACCCCCCAAGGGGCGGTGACCCTGCCCGAGACGCTGCAGATCCGGATCGAGCCGGTGTTCACCCGCCGGATCGCGGCCGGGGCTCCGTCGCCCGGGCGCTCGCTCACCCTCACCGAGCTCCGCGACAACCTGTCGTACTTCGTGTCCACCGGGCCGCGGGGCCGGCCGGTCGACGCGCTGGTGTTGTCCGGGTTGGGACCGTCGCTCGATCCGATCGGCCCGATCGTGCGCGAGGCGCGGGACCGCTCGGTGCGCCGGGTGGTCGCTCACGTCGACGGGACGCAAGTGGGAGCGGTACAGGCGTCCTCGCTCGCCCCGGTGCTCGACGTACTGGTGGTGGCGGTGCGCACGCCGGACGAGCTCGAGTCACTCGGGGCCCCGACGTCGGGCGCGCGGCTCGACGTGGTGGTCCCGCTCGAGCCGGGTGTGCTGCCGCACCTCGTGGCGCTGGCGGCGGTCGCGGAGCGGCTGCTCGTGCCGCGGATCACGTTCACCTGGCCGTTCCCGGGCGGGGCCGAGCCGGCGGCGGCGACCGACGCGGCGGCGGCGATCGCGAGCGCCGCAGCGGCGCTGGGCCGGGTCGAGTGGACGGTGAAGGGGCTCCCGCCGTGCTTGGTGGGGGAGGTGCTGGGCACCGAGCGCGTGTCGCGCTCCGCGAACCGGTGGTACGTCGACGCCGATCACCAGCGGGAGCGCGCGCTGCTGTTCTTCCCGGACGTGGTCCGGTACGCGAAGCGCGAAGTTTGCAGGTTCTGCACCGCCGATGTCCGGTGTGACGGAGTTGCCGACCGGTGGCTGCGCGAAGGGCGGGTGCCGGAGTTCCACCCGCGTGGGGATGTTGCGGCACCCGATCCGGACCCGCGTTAGGGACGCGGCCCTGGCCCGTGCGCGGGCCTCCGCCGGGGCAGGTCCGGTGGGCGAACGCTTTCGAGACGTTGGAGGCCGGATGCAGCCGTTCGAAGAGATGGCCAAGCTCGGGCACGAGCAAGTCGTGCTGTGCAGGAACGACGATGTGGGCCTGCGCGCCATCATCGCGATCCACGACACGACCCTCGGCCCGGCCCTGGGCGGGTGCCGCCTGTACGACTACGCCTCCGAGGCCGACGCCCTGCGCGACGTGCTCCGGCTGTCGCGTGGGATGACCTACAAGGCGGCGGTGGCCGGCCTCGATCTGGGCGGCGGCAAGGCCGTGATCATCGGGGACCCCTCGTCGAAGAACGAGGCGATGTTCCGCGCGTTCGGTCGACACGTGGCGTCCCTCGGGGGGCGGTACATCACCGCCGAGGACATGAACACCAACGTCGAGGACATGAACTGGATCCGGCGTGAGACCGAGTGGGTCACCGGCTCGGGGACCCACCACGGAGGCTCGGGCGATCCGTCGCCGGTCACCGCGTGGGGCGTGTTCCACGGCATCCGCGCGTGCCTCGAGGTCGTGTACGGGTCGTCCGAGATGTCCGGCCGCAAGGTCGCGATCCAGGGCGTGGGCAACGTGGGCTACCACCTGGCCCGGTACCTCAAGGACGCTGGCGCGAAGCTGCTGTACAGCGACATCAACACCCGGAACCTGCGGCGGGCGGTCGACGAGTTCGGCGGTGAGGTCATCGAGGGCGACGACTACTTCCGCGCCGACTGCGACGTGCTCGCGCCGTGTGCGATCGGTGGGATCGTGAACAGCCGCACCATCGGGCTGATCCGCGCGCCGATCATCGCGGGCGGGGCGAACAACGTCCTGGAGGACGAGGAGCCCGACAGCAAGATCCTCGGGCAGAAGGGCATCACCTACGCCCCCGACTACGTGATCAACGCGGGCGGGCTGATGAGCGTGTACGCCGAGCTGCGGGAGTACCCGCCCGGCACCGCGATGGCCGACGCCGAGAACGTGTTCAACACGGTCAAGCGCGTGTTGCACAAGGCCCAGGCGGAAGGGATCTCCACCATCCACGCTTCGAACCGGCTCGCCGAGGAGCGGATCGAGGCGGTGGCGAAGATCAGTCGCTTGCGCGTGTGATGGATCTGGCCGTCTCGAGCGCCGCCCCGTTCACCGTCCACACCGACGTGTTCGACGGCCCGCTCGACCTCCTGCTGCACCTGGTGAAGCGCGAGGGCATCTCGCTCGCGCGGCTCCAGATCTCGCGCATCGCCGACGAGTACCTCGTGTACCTCGACCGGATGCGGTCGCTCGATCTGTCGATCGCCGCCGACTGGCTGGTGATGGCGGCGACGCTGATCCACCTGAAGGCGCTCGAGCTGCTCCCCCGGCCGCCGTCGATCCTGGCCGAAGACGACGCCGACCCTCGCGAGCAGCTGCTCGAGCAGCTGCGGGAGTACGAGCGGATCAAGGACGCGGCCCAGCGGCTCGACGGCCTGGTGCTGGTCGGGCGCGACGTGTTCACCGCGGTCGGAGAGAAGCCGCCCGAGGGGAACCGCCCGTTCGTGTCCCCGGTGGACGCGTTCGGCCTGCTCGACGTGTTGTACGACGTGCTCGCCCGCGGCTCCGCGCCCGAGCCCACGTTCCGCCTGGCGGAGAGCGGGCCGAACATCGGGGTGTGCTGCCACCGGGTGATCGCGCTGCTCGGCGGGATCGGCGGCGCGTTCGATCTGGGTTGGATGCTGCGCACCCTCGGCTCGCGGGCCGAGCGGGTGATCACGTTCATCGCGGTGCTCGAGATGTGCCGGCTCGGGTGGCTCGACGTGCTGCAGGAGCAGCACCTCGGGCCCGTGTCGGTCCAGCAGCTGGTGGAGACCGACCAGATCGACGTGGACCGGATCATGGGCACCGAAGGGAAGCCGGGGGAACAGCTCGATCTGCCGCTGGGGGAGGCCGCGGAGCCGAGGCCGTCGAGTACGGAGGCCTTCGGCGGAAGGGACGCGACGTGAGCGACGACGCGATCCCGCTCCCGCCGGCGGAGGTGGTCGATCCGGAGCTCGTCGCCGCGCTCGACGCGCTGTTGTTCGCCTCGGGTGAGCCGGTGACCGTGCCGGCGTTGGCCGAGGCGCTCGGCCGCGGGAACGACGAGGTCCGGTCGGGGCTACACGCGCTGCACCACCGGCGGAAGGAAGGTGGGATCGTGCTCGAGCGGATCGGCGGCGGGTGGCAGCTGCGCACCGCGCCGCGGTTCGCCCGCCCGATCCACGCGCTGCTCGGGACCCGGCCGCAGAAGTTGTCGAGGCCCGCGCTCGAGGTGCTGGCGCTGGTCGCGTACCACCAGCCGATCGCCAAGACCGAGGTCGACCGGATCCGGGGGGTCGACTCGGGCGGCGTGGTCAAGTCACTGCTCGACCGCGGGCTGGTCAAGACCGCGGGCAGGTCCGACGACCCGGGCCGCCCGCTGCTGTACCGGACCACCAGCGCGTTCCTCGAGCTGTTCTCGCTGCCGGATCTCGCCGCGTTGCCCACCCTCGCCGAGCGCGAGGGGCTGGTGCGGAGCGCGCCGCGCCCCGGGCATCCGGACGCCCCCCGACCGCTGCCGACGGTGCTCGAGCTCCCGCTGGCGCCGCGGATCGAGCTCGTCGACGCGGACGACGACGACGGTTAAGGGGCTCGGACCCAGCATCCTCGGGGCACGCCGTGAGGCGCCTCCGAGTGGAGGACATCGTGGACGATTCGGAAGTGTACGGCGGCGCAGCCGCGGACGGTCGCGTGCGCCTGGCGAAGTTGTTGTCGCGGCGGGGCGTCGCCTCGCGGCGGGCGGCCGAGAAGCTCATCGAGGACGGCCACGTCTCGGTGAACGGCGAGGTGGTCACGGGCGTGGTGTTGGTCGACCCGGACGCCGATCGGATCCGGATCGACGGGCGGCCGCTGCCGTCCGAGCCGGACCTCGTGTACTACGTGATGTACAAGCCCAAGGGGTGCATCACCACCCGCGACGACCCGGAGGGCCGCACCAGCGTGTTCGACGTGCTCGGCGAGCTCCCCGGCGTGTCGAAGATCGAGGCGGTCGGCCGTCTGGACTACGACACCGAAGGGGCGCTGCTGCTCACCAACGACGGGGACCTCGCGAACGCGCTGACCCACCCGAAGAACCAGGTGCCGAAGCGGTACCTGGCCAAGGTGTACCGGACCCCCAGCGATCGGGACCTGACCGCGATCCGCGAGGGGATCTTCCTCGAGGACGGCAAGACCCTGCCGGCGCGGGTGCGGGTGGTCGAGACCACCGGCACCGAGAACGCGTGGATCGAGGTCACCGTCACCGAGGGCCGGAACCGGCTGGTGCGGCGGATGTTGTCCACCCTCGGCCACCCGGTGTCGAAGCTGCGCCGCGAGTCGTTCGCGACCGTGACCATCCGCGGGATGGAGCGCGGCCAGGTGCGCGCGCTGTCGGGGGAGGAGATCCAGCGGCTGCGGGATCTGGCCGCCGGGACCACGCCGGCGCGCGCCGGGAAGAAGAAGGGGAAGGGGTTCGCGAAGGCCAAGCCGAAGCGGACGCGCCCCACCGGGCGAAAGAAGGCGGTCGCTCGGAGTCGCTCTCCCGGTCGTAGAACGAGTTGAAGATCGTGTTGACGGGACCGCGGTGGAGGCTTAACTAGTGAGGGCTTGGCGCGGGGTGGAGCAGCCAGGTAGCTCGTCGGGCTCATAACCCGAAGGTCGCAGGTTCAAATCCTGTCCCCGCAACCACCTGAAGGCCCGCCGCGGATTTCCTCCTCGGCGGGCTTTCTTGTCTCTGTCGCTCGGCGGCGGTCCGCCGAATCCGTCGGCGGTTCCATGATCGCGTTCAACAGCGTCACCCGTCAGTACGGGCCCCAGGTCTTGTTCGTCGACGCCTCGTTCCAGATCGACCCAGGCGAGCGGGTCGGGCTGGTGGGGCCGAACGGCGCAGGGAAGACCACCATCTTCCGGCTGATCCTCGGGGAGGAGACCCCGGACGAGGGCACGGTGGAGCGCCCGCGGCGCACCACCCTCGGGATGTTCCGCCAGGACGTGGGCGACTGGCGCGGGGTCACCGTGCTCGCGCACACGGTCGCGGCGGCCGGGGAGGCAGCGGCGCTCGGGGAGGAGCTGCGGCGCCTCGAGCAGCGGCTCGACGACGTGGACGCGCCCGACTACGACGCCGTGCTCGAGCGGTTCGGCGACGTGCAGGAGCGGTACGCGTCGCTCGGCGGGTACGAGCTCGAGGCGCGCGCCTCCACCGTGCTGGCCGGGCTGGGGCTCTCGCCCGAACAGATCGCCGGCGACGTGGGTGAGCTGTCGGGCGGGTGGAAGATGCGGGTGGCGCTGGCGCGGATCCTGCTGCAGCAGCCGGACATCCTGCTGCTCGACGAGCCCACCAACCACCTCGACCTCGAGTCGATCCTGTGGCTCGAGGAGTTCCTCCGGGCGTACCCGGGCACGGTGGTGATGACCGCGCACGACCGCGACGTGATGAACCGGGTGGTCCGGCGGATCGTCGAGATCGACGGCGGCGTGGTGCGCAGCTACTCGGGCAACTACGACTTCTACGAGAAGCAGCGCGCGCTCGACGCGGCCCGGCGAGAGGCCGAGTACGACCGGCAGCAGGCGATGCTCGCGAAGGAGCTCCGGTTCATCGAGCGGTTCAAGGCCCAGCCGTCGAAGGCGTCGCAGGTGCAGAGCCGGGCGAAGAAGGTCGACAAGATCGAACGCATCGAGCCGCCGAAGCGGATCTTCGAGCGGGACTTCGCGTTCAGGAAGTGCGCGCGCTCGGGCGACGAGGTGGTGAAGGTCCAGCACGTCCACAAGTCGTTCGGCGACAAGCCGGTCCACCGCGACCTCGACTGGCTGGTGCGGCGCGGCGAGCGGTGGGCGGTGATGGGGGCGAACGGCGCCGGCAAGAGCACGTTGCTGCGGATGATCGTCGGCGCGGCGAAGCCCGACTCGGGCTCGGTGGAGCTCGGCTCGGCGGTGCAGCTCGGCTGGTTCGCCCAGCACCACGCCGAGAACCTCGACGGAGACGACACCGTGCTCGAGGCGATGCTCGCGGCGTACCCCACGGCCGGGATCGGGGTGCTGCGGCAGGTTCTCGGCGGGTTCTCGTTCTACGACGACGACGTGGACAAGTCGATCTCGGTGCTGTCCGGCGGGGAGAAGACCCGGCTCGCGCTGGCGAAGCTGCTGTTCGCGACGCCGAACCTGCTGGTGCTCGACGAGCCCACGAACCACCTCGACCTGGCGACCAAGCGCGCGCTGATGCGGGCGCTGGCGGCATACGAGGGAACGCTCGTGTTCGTGTCCCACGACCGGACGTTCCTCGACGGTCTCGCCACCTCGGTGCTCGAGCTCGCCCCGGGGTCGTTCCGCGCGTACCCCGGGACCTACCGGGAGTACGTGCAGACCACCGGTCGCGAGGCTCCGGGCATGCGCCAGATCGACGCCGCCCGGCGCGGGTAGCGCGGTGGCGCTGACCGAGCTCGCCGGTTGGGGCAACCACGCCCCCGCGCGCTGTGATCTCGCCGTACCCGAGTCCGTCGCGGCGGTGTCCCGCGCGGTGGCGCCAGGGGGCACGATCGCCCGCGGCCTCGGGCGCAGCTACGGAGACGCGGCGGTCAACGCGGACCGGCGCGTGATCGGCATGACCGCGATCGACCGGTTCCTCGGGTTCGACCCAGCGACCGGCACGCTGGAGTGTGAGGCCGGCGTGAGCCTGGCGGACGTGGTGGCCACCTACGCGCCGCGCGGCTGGTTCCCGATGGTGACCCCCGGCACCCGGTTCGTGACCATCGGCGGCTGCATCGCCAACGATGTCCACGGGAAGGGGCACCACAGCCAGGGCAGCTTCAGCCGGTGCGTCGAGTCGATGACGGTGCTGGTCGCGAGCGGCGAGGTCGTGCGGGCGAGCCGAGAGCACAACGCCGACCTGTTCTGGGCCACGTTCGGGGGGATGGGCCTGCTTGGGGTCGTGCTCACCGCCACGATCCGCTTGCGGCGCGTCGAGACCACGTACTTCCGCCAGACCGTGACGGCGCACGGGTCACTCGAGTCGATGATCGACGCGCTGCGGTCGGACCACGAACCGTACGCGGTGGCGACGCTCGACGTGTTCGCGACCGGGTCCCGCCTCGGGCGAGGGGTTTCGAACGCGGGGGATCACGCGCGCCTGGACGAGCTCCCGCCGCAGCTCGCGCGCGAACCTCTGCGGGTGGGAGGCCCCCCGCGGATCGGCGTTCCGTTCCTGCTGCCGGACCTCACGTTGACCCGCACGAGCCTGCGGCTGGTCAACGCGCTGATCCTCGAGATCCAGCGGCGAGGCGGGCGGTTCGCCCGGTACGAGTCGTTCGTGTACCCGCTCGACTTCGTCGCGAGGTGGAACCGGGGCTACGGCCGCCGCGGCTTCACCCAGTACCAGCTGCTCGTCCCGTCCGACGGAGCGCAGCGCGTGCTGCGCGAGGTGCTCACCGCGATCGGCGCGTCGGGCGAGCTGCCGTTCCTGAACGTGTTGAAGCGGATGGGCCCCGCGAGCGGCGGGCTGTTGTCGTTCCCGCTCGAGGGGTACACGCTCGCGATCGACTTCCCGATCCGGCCGGGCTTGGCGGCGCTGCTCGCCCGGCTCGACGCGATCGTGCTGCACGCCGGCGGCCGGGTGTACCTCGGCAAGGACTCGTTCCTGCGTCCGGAGACGTTCCGGGCGATGTATCCGGCGCTCGACGCGTGGATGGTGGTCAAGCGCCGGTGGGACCCGGCGGGGGTGTTCACCTCGAACCTCGGGCGCCGGGTGGGGCTCACGCCCCCGTGATCAGTACGGGATCGCGTGGCCGGTCGGGGTCGAGATCACCTCGTGGCCGGCGGCGTAGTGCTCCGGGATCGCGTGGGCTCGGTCGGCCAACCCGCGCATCGCGGTGCGCAGCGTGGACAACGCGAACGTGTTGGTGATCGACTCGGGCAACATCCCGCCCAGGACCGAGCGGACCGAGAACAACACCAACGTGCCCTCCGCGCCGCAGTCGATCATCGTCCACGCGCCGCGGTTCTCGGCGATCCACACCACGTCCGGGTCGGCGTTGGTGGCGAGCGCCGGATCGCCCTTCACCCAGGTCCGCTGCCACACGACCCCGCCGGTCGCGTCGTACAGCGCGCGGTTCGTGGTCACGTCGGACACCCACTGTCGGTCGGCCAGGGGGTAGGGGAGGTCGAGCGTCATGTGCACCCGCCGGACGCCGGTGGGCGCGGTCAGCCGCTCGATCGACACCCGGGACGGCGGATCGTGCGGGGCGTCCTGCAGCGTGATCCACACCGAGGTGACCGGCGCGTCGACGAACATCGCGCCGGTCGCGTACGCGCCGCTCGGGGTGTCGTAGCGCCGGGCGACGACCGGGTTGCTCGCCAGCTCGCGCAGGTCGTCCGGCCCGAACGGCACCGGGACCGGGCTGCGGGCGGCGACCGCTTCCGCCACCGCGGCCCACCGGGCGTCCAGGTCGGCAGGGACGGCATACGCCGAGGCATCGAGCACGAGCATCGGTCTCTCCTGTCACACGAGTGTCGCCCGCCCGGCACTGATCCGCCGATAACCGCCGATGACCGAGAGCGCCCGGCGCGTTAGCGTGCTGTGCTCCAGCGGGAGCCAGGCGCCCCCGCCCACCGGGACGGTCGATGAATCCGAAGGTCGGTGTCGTGATGGGGAGCCGGTCCGACTGGCCCACGATGGGACGGGCGGCCGAGTTGCTCGAGCAGCTCGGGATCCCGCACGAGGTGCGGGTGGTGAGCGCCCACCGCACCCCGGACCTCCTGTTCGAGTACGCCGCCACCGCCGAGGCGCGAGGGTTGCGCGCGATCGTCGCGGGCGCTGGCGGGGCGGCGCACCTCCCGGGGATGTTGGCGGCGAAGACCGCGGTGCCGGTGCTGGGGGTGCCGGTGAAGAGCCAGGCGCTCAACGGGCTCGACTCGCTGCTGTCGATCGTGCAGATGCCGGCGGGCGTCCCGGTGGCGACGTTCGCGATCGGCGAGGCCGGGGCGGCGAACGCGGCGCTGTTCGCGGCCGCGATGCTCGCCCCCGAATCCGAGGCGGTGCGCGCGGCGCTCGCGGCGTTCCGCGCGAACCAGACCGCGCTCGTGCTCGAGCGCCCCGACCCGCGGGAGGAGCCTTGAGGGTCGGCGTCATCGGCGGCGGACAGCTCGGGCGGATGCTCGGCCAGGCCGGTCAGCCGCTCGGGATCACGTTCACGTTCCTCGAGCCCGCCGACGCGGCGTCCAGCCCGAGCGCGGCGGTGGTCGGCGACGTGATCCGCGCGCCGTACGACGATCCGGACGCGCTCGCCGAGCTGGCGTCACGCTCGGACATCGTCACCTACGAGTTCGAGAACGTCCCGGTGGAGGCGGTTCGCCAGCTGGCGGGGCAGATCCCGGTGTACCCGCCACCCGCGGCGCTCGAGGCGGCCCAGGATCGGTTGCACGAGAAGCGGTTCTTCCGCGAGAACGGCATCGACACCACCGCGTTCGCGCAGGTGTCGTCGGTCGAGGACCTCGAGGCGGCGATCGACATGCTCGGGCTGCCGGCGATCCTGAAGACCCGCCGGATGGGCTACGACGGCAAGGGTCAGCTGTTCCTCGCCGATCCGGAGCAAGCCGCGACCGCGTTCGCCGCGCTCGGCGGCCGTCCGTGTATCCTCGAGCGGATCGTGCCGTTCGACCGGGAGCTGTCGTTGCTCGCGGTGCGCGCGCTCGACGGGAGGATCGTGACCTGGCCATTGGTCGAGAACCGGCACGCCGGCGGGATCCTCCGGTGGTCGATCGCACCTGCCCCCGAGATGCCGGGCGGCGCCGACCTGGCCACCCTGCAGGCGCGCGCCGATCTGATCGCGCGCCGGATCCTCGAGGCGCTCGACTACGTCGGGGTGCTCGCGATCGAGCTGTTCCAGCTCGGCGATCGGCTGCTCGCGAACGAGATGGCGTGCCGGGTACACAACTCGGGCCACTGGTCGATCGAGGGGGCGTTCACGTCCCAGTTCGAGAACCACCTGCGGGCCGTGCTGGGGCTCCCGCTCGGCCGGACCGACGTGCCGATCCCGTGTGGCTGCGTGAACCTGCTCGGCGAGGTGCCGCCGATCCGCGACCTGCTGGCGGTCCCGGGCGCCCGGCTCCACCTGTACGGCAAGCAGCCGCGGCCGGGGCGGAAGCTCGGGCACGTCACGGTGCTCGGGGTCGACCTCGACGAGGTCCGCGCCCGAATCGACCTGGTGCGGGCGCTGACCGAGGCCGGCTGATGCCGGAGGGGGACACGATCCGGAACGTCGCGGCGTTCCTCGGTCCCCGGGTGGTCGGTCAGGAGATCGTCGCGGCGCACAGCCGCTGGCCGAGCGCGTGCTTCGCGCTCGCGGGCCGCGCGATCACCCGCCTCGAGCCGGTCGGCAAGAACCTGTGGTTCGTGCTCGACGACCGGACCGCGATCCGGGTCCACCTCGGGCTGCGGGGGCGGTGGCGGTGGATCGAGCGGCCGTTCTCGGGGTCGGTCGGGTCCGTGTCACTCGCGCTCACGTTCGCGGCGGGGGCGGCGGTGTGCACCGGAGCGCCGAGGGTCGAGCGGCTCCCGGCGAAGTGGCTCGACGCGCCGTCGGTCGACGAGGGCCCGGCCCACCCGGTGCGCCGGCTCGGGCCCGACGTGCTCGGCGACACGTTCGACCCGGAGGAGGTGCTGCCGCGGATCCGGCGGTGTGGAGCCACCGCCGCGGTCGACGTGCTGCGGGATCAGCGCGTGGCCTGCGGGATCGGCAACGTCTACGCGTCCGAGGTGCTGTTCGTGCGGGGCGTCGATCCGTTCGCCGACCCGGCTTCGCTGGGGGACGAGGCCTGGCGAGGGCTGTACGCCGAGGCGCGCGCCCGGATGTCGGCGAACCTGGCGTCGGGCGACGCGGCGGACGGCCCGCGGGTGACCGCGCCCGGCACCGGCCACCGCCACTGGGTGTACGGGCGCGAAGGTCGTCCGTGCCTGCGGTGCCACACGCCGATCGAGGCGCGCACCACCGGCGCCGATCTCCCCCGGCGTACCTGGTGGTGCCCGCAGTGCCAGCGCGGGTAGCCGCGCAGCCGGCGGCGCCCGACGATACGCACCCGCCGGAGGTCGGATGGCGCTCGGTGGGTTCGACGATCGGTTCGTGCGCGAGCTGCCGGGGGACCCGGTCCTCGACCCCCGCCCGCGCCAGGTGCACCACGCGGCGTGGTCGAGGGTCGCGCCCACCGCGGTCCCCGCCCCGCGGATGGTGGCGTGCGCCGACGAGGTCGCCGAGCTGCTCGGCTGGACCCCGGAGCAGGTCCGCTCCGAGCCGTTCGTGGCGATGCTCGGCGGCAACAACGTCCCCGACGGTTCCACCCCGTACGCGGCGTGCTACGGCGGGCACCAGTTCGGCCATTGGGCCGGTCAGCTCGGAGACGGGCGCGCGATCACCCTGGGGGAGGTGCTCGGGCCCGCCGGCCGGCTCGAGGTGCAGCTGAAGGGCGCCGGCCCCACGCCGTACTCGCGCGGGGCAGACGGGCGCGCCGTGCTGCGCAGCTCGGTGCGCGAGTTCTTGTGCAGCGAGGCGATGGCGCACCTCGGGGTGCCGACCACCCGCGCCCTGTCGCTCGTGACCACCGGGGAGGGGGTGGTGCGGGACATGTTGTACGACGGGCACCCGCGGGTCGAGCCCGGCGCGGTGGTGTGCCGGGTCGCCCCGTCGTTCCTGCGGTTCGGCAGCTACGAGATCCATGCCGCCCGCGGCGACGTGGACACGCTCGGCCGGCTGGTCGACCACACCCTGGCCGCCCACTACCCCCACCTCGGGACCGGGCGGGGCGCGGTGGTGGCGTGGCTCGCCGAGGTCGGGGTCCGCTCGGCGAAGCTGGTCGCCGAGTGGATGCGGGTCGGGTTCGTGCACGGGGTGTTGAACACCGACAACCTGTCGATCCTCGGCATCACGGTCGACTACGGTCCGTATGGGTGGCTCGAGGGCTACGATCCTGATTGGACGCCGAACACCACCGACGCCGCAAACCGCCGTTACCGGTTCGCGAACCAGCCCGCGGTGGTCGGGTGGAACCTGTCGCGCCTCGCGAGCGCGCTGGTGCCGCTGGTCGGCGAGGCGGAGCCGCTGGAGGAGGCCCTGCGCGAGTACTCGCGCGCGGTCGGAGCCGCGCTGCGCGAGACCCACGCGCGCAAGCTCGGCCTGCGCGAGCTCCGCCCGGACGACCAGGATCTGCTGGTCGAGCTGGACGCGGTGCTGCAGCTGGTCGAGACCGACTTCACCACGTTCTGGCGCGGGCTCGGCGAGCTCTCGTCCGAAGACGACCTCGGCGCGATCGAGCCCGCGTTCTACCGCCCGCCGGCCCCGGCGGACCGGGCCCGGATCCACCGGTGGGTCGCCCGGTGGCTCCAGCGCGCGTCCGACGACGGCGTCGACCCAGCGGAGAGGCGGGCGAGGATGCGGCTGGCGAACCCGCGGTTCGTGCTGCGCAATTGGTTGGCCCAGCTCGCGATCGACCGAGCGGAGCAGGGCGATCCGGGCGGCGTGCTCGAGCTGCTCGACGCGGTGCGCCGCCCGTACGACGACGTGCCGGGCCGAGACGCGGACGCCGCGCGTCGACCCGAGTGGGCCCGGAACCGGGCGGGGTGCTCGATGTTGTCGTGCAGCTCCTAGCGATCGACGCGGATCGGTTGTACCGTCTCCCGTCGAATCTCCGGGGGTGGTCTCCGTCTCCCCGCGGGTCGGTGTCCAACCGGTGTGGCTCGACCTCGAGCTGGAGGGACCATGATCTGGTTCGCGGGAGTCGCGGCAGCGCAGTCGGTGGTGTTCGACCTGAACGACCAGGAAGCGCAGCAGCTCGGGCTCGACGCGGCGCAGATCGAGGACGAGCTCGGCGGCGCCCTCGGGGATCAGCTGAACCTGGTGGACACTGCCGGGTACCTCGCCTCGTTCGCGGGAGCCGACGCGATCGCGTTGAAGGGGATGGGGGTCGACTACGCGTCGAACCCGCGCAAGTTCACCCTCGGGGCCACGGTGGGCAGCGCCGTCGCCGACGTGCCCCTCACGTTCGTGCGCAGCCCGACCACGCTCCCGGACGGCGGGTATGCGTTCATGGCGTCGGCCCACGCCGGGCTGAACCTCGGCGCGCTCACCCCGTCCGACGACTGGCTCGATCGGGTGATCGTGTACGGGAACGGGATGAAGTTCAGCCCTCCCGGCAACCGGAACTTCCAAGCGTCGCTGTACAACTTCGGCGGCCACCTCCAGGTCAAGGTGGTGGGCCCGTTCGATCTGAAGGCGGTCGAGTGGGGCGGGTTCGACGTAACGGTGGGCTACGAGAAGTCGTTCTACCAGCTGGAGCTGAACCGCGCGCTGCCGCTGACCCACTCCGTGGCTCCGGCCAAGTTCACCTGGACGGCGAACGGCAACTACCAGATGTCGGCGGTGGCCGACACGGTCCCGCTCGAGCTGTCGACCAACGTGCGGCTGCTGATGTTGACCGCGTTCGGGGGCGGGGCGGTGGACGTGAACGGAGCGACCGCCACCAGCACCGCCTCCCTCGCGGGACCGGTCGACGCGGAGGTGGCGGGGGAGTCGGCGAACCTCGGCACGGCCAGCGTGTCGCTCGAGGGGACCGGGGACGCCGCGCGGCTCGTCCCGCGGGCGTTCGTCGGCGCGCAGCTCGGGTTCGGCCCGGCGAAGCTCTACGGTCAGCTCAACGTCGCGTCGAGCCAGACCTACGGTGGGTTCCTCGGGGTCCGCCTGGCGATGTGAGGGGCGCACCCAGGCGCCGATCGTCCGGTCCGAGGAAGCGGACGATCAGGGGGCCGACGCGAGGTCGACCGCGGCCGCCAGCTGTGGGTCGGACACCAGCCGGTCCTCGAGCGGGGCGTCCCACGGGATGGCTGCGCGCTCGGTGGGGCTCGTGAGGGAGCCCGCCGACCCACCGGCTTCGGAGGGAGGGGAGACGGCCGAGCGGCCGGGTCTCGCGCGCTCCGACTCCGCCAACGCCCGGTCGACC
>JBEBJC010001016.1:0-3254 GCA_040080105.1 Myxococcota bacterium | reverse complement strand
GTATAAGAGACAGGCCCGAGCCCCCCGCAGAGAGCCAGCCCCAGCGCCCACCCGAGCAGCGACCCTCGCCAGTCGCGCAGGACGAACGTGAACCGGTCGTGGCTGACTCGGACCTCGGCGTTGATGGGATCTGATTGGACGAGATCTGAGATGGGGACCTCTGCAGTATTGTAGGTCACCTCCACGCCACCGTCCGCATCGCGCCCGGCGCCTGCGGACTGCGCCCGGCGCGCGCGGGCGGCTCAGCCCATGTGGAGCGTGAGGACCCGCCCGCTCGACTGGTCCGCCGTGTGTTGGCCGGCCGCGCCGATCCGCACCTCCGCGGCGCGAGCCTCCGCGAACGTGCCCGCCACCGCGTCGGCGAACCACGTGCCGTCGGTGGTCAGCGCGAGCGCAGCGTCGTCGAGGGTGGCGAGTCCCGCGTCGACGACCGCCCGGACCACCGGGCCGTGGTGCTCGAGCAGGTCGGCCCCGAGCAGCGCCCGGTACCGCGCGCGGTCGACCCGCAGGGCGGCGAGGCTCCGGGTCACGAACAGCAGCGACAGATCCTCCGCCTCGTACGGGAACCACAGGCCGATCGGATCGACGGGGCTCGGGTCGACCGCCCGCGCGCGCTGGGTCTTGACCGCCCGACGGGCCGCGGGGTCCACGAACGTGCTGATCGCGAGCGGCCCGAAGCCCACGGCGTCGGTCCGATCGACGGCGTAGGACGCCACCTCGTACCGGAACCGCGCGGCGCCCCGCTCGAAGTTCGTGAGGGTGGTCTGCGTGTACCCGGCGGCGACGAGCTGCGCGCACGCCGCACGCCAGCGGTGCCGTCCCTCCTCGACCGCCGGCATCGACGCGCGCATCGCCGGGTCGAGGGCCCACGGGGTGTCGCCCGCCAACACGAGGGGGTACGCGCAGATCTGGTCCAGGCCGAGCTCGACGGCGACCCGCAGGTCCTGAAGCTCGTCGGCAGCGGGGCGACCGGGGAGGCCGAGGAGGAAGTCGCCCGAGGTGGTCATCCCGTACCCGTGTGCGCGCGCCACGACCTGCTCGACCACCCGGCGGTCCCCGAACCCGAGCCGCCCCATCCGGGCGAGCCACTCGCGGTCGAACGTCTGCACCCCCATCGACACGCGCCTCGTCCCGCCAGGCCCGTCGCGCAGCACCTCCAACGGCCCGCCCCACCACGCGAGGAACAGCGACGGCACGCCCTCGAGCGTGACCTCGGCCCCAGCGAGCGAGAACGTCGACCCGAGGGCGGAGAGCACCTCGCGGAGCTGCGCGGGCGGCGTGAGGTTGGCGGTCGCCCCGCCGAGGTACACCGCCACGACCGACCGCGCGCGGAGCTCCTCCGGAGCGGCCGAGATCTCCCGCCCCACGGCGTGCGCGACGTGCCGGAGCCCGCGCTTGTCGTGGCGGTCGTGCGGGAACGTGCAGAAGCCGCACCCTTCCACGGTCGGGGCACATTGGGTGTGCGGGAGCACGCCGACGATCAGCTCCCTCGACGGATCGAGCGTCAGGGAGTCGAGCAGGAGCCGCTGGTTCGCGGTGCCGCCCCCGGGCCGCGGCGTCTGCGGCGCCGCTCGCAGCAGCGGCGCCATCGGGTAGCCGTGGAGCAGGCGGTGGCGTTGGGGGCGCGTTCGCCGTTCGGCGAGGGACTCGGCGGGAGTGCGCATCGACCGGCGTATCGCTGCCCCTCGACGACGTCGATCTCTCGGCGGAGCACCGCGCGAGCAGCCGTTGTCGGTCCGCCGCGTCGAACCGGGCTTGGTGCGTCTCGCCACACGCGGCCAGCAGGACGCCTCGCGATGTTCGATCTCGTTCGATCTCGAACGGATAACCCCTGCGCCAAGGAGGGCCGATGATCCGGTGGGCGCTGGTGGTGGCGGCGGGTTGTGCAGGGGGGGTCGACGGGGAGTACCGGGCGAGCTGCGAGCTCGGGTGCGACGAGTACCTGTACGAAGACGGCGCCGACGCGGTGTGCAAGAGCGAGCGCGAGGTGTGCGTGGCGTCTTGCCTGGAGATCACCGCCGAGGCCGACGGCCTGTGCGCGGCGTGCCTCACGACCGACGGGCTCGAGGGGCCCTCTGCGGACCTCGAGGCCAAGCTGTGCGAGCTCGGGTACCTCACCCCGGAGTCGTGCGGGTACGCCTGCGGCGCCGCGACCTCGTCGAGCTCGTCGTCCTACTGACGGCGGGGGTCCCACCTCGCGCGACGTGACCCCGTCGCCGCCCTGCCGCCTAGGGCTCGACGATGTTCCGCGCCTCGCGCTCCTCCGCGTCCGGCGGCTCCCACGCGGCGCTCGCGAGCTCGAACACCTCGGGCGGGACCTCGACCGCGAACGTCGGGCCGCGGTCGCGGTTCCGCTGCATCACCCGCTCCCGCCGAACCTCGATCGGGGCGTCGAGCACGGTGACCCGCAGCTCGACGCCCTCGTCGTCGAAGTCGGCGTACAGCGCGGCTCGCTCCGCGCGGCGCAGCATCCCGATCTCGAGGATCACCGGGGTGCCCACCCGCCGCAGGTCGGCGGCCAGCTCGAGGATCTGGCCGAGGCACCGGTCGCGCCGCTCGAGGTACCAGCCGAGCCGGTCGGCGGGCCGCGGATCGGCCCCGTACAAGGTGGTCATCCACGCGTCGAGGTTCAGGTGGACCGCCCGCTCACGGGCGGCCAGGGCGCGGCACCAGGTGGTCTTGCCTGCGCCCACGGGGCCGATCACCAGGTGGACGACGCTCATCGAGGACCCCCAGGGAGCCGCTGGTACCCGACGGCGGCGGCGGATGCCACCCCACGCGGGCGTCGCGCGATGCTTCCCACGCTGGCAGGAGCTCGGGATACCATGATCCGATGATCACGCTCCACTGGTTTGCCTGCGCGCCGGATCCGGAGCCGCCCCCGCCACCGGCCTCGACCCCGACCTCAGGGTGGATCGGCGTCGACGACGAGCCGTACGACTGGGTCCTCGACGCGCCCTTCCCCGTCGGACCCTACCAGTGTGCGCCGGCCCGCGAGCGGGACTTCGCCGACTGGCCCGGCGGGGCGAAGATGCGGCTGGAGGTCTCGCCGTTCACCTTCGGGGCGCCGCTCGACGTCACGGTCAGCGGCGCGGAGCCAGGGGAGCGGGTCGAGCTGTACGCGGGCGCGCTGTGTGCGCTCGACTGCCCACAACCCGACGGCGGCTGCTTCCAGCCGGCCGACGCGGCGCTGCTCGCGACCCTGACCGCAGACGCCGACGGGGCGGCCACGGCGACGGTGGTGCCCCCGGACG
>JBEBJC010001015.1:0-3254 GCA_040080105.1 Myxococcota bacterium | reverse complement strand
TCGGCGGTGGACCCACCGGGCGGTGGTCGAGGCGTGGCTCGCGGGCACCTTCGAGGTCCCGTCGGGCGATCTGGCGCGCGTGGTCCCCACGGTGCTCGACCTCGACCGCGACGATCCGGCGTTCCCGGCCCACGCGCTGCGATGGCTGGCCGATCGCGGGCTGTTGTCGGTGGACCGGCTGTGGGCGGCGTGGGTGCGCGGCGGAGCACACGGCGATGCGGTCGCGTCCGCGCTGTCGCGGGTACGCCCGGATCGGCTCGTTCCGAGGCTCGCCGAGCTGGCACGCCACGGGGACTGGACCGGATCTGCCCTGGTCCGTGGGCCGATCGTGCGGACCGCGGAGGTCGAGGCATGGATCGCCGCCGTCCGCGCGCAGTCACCGGCGGAGGCCGACCGGCTCGAGGCAGCGTCGGTGGCACCCACCGTGCTCGCGGGCGGCGGCGACGCGCAGCGGCGAGCACTGGAGGTGCTCCTCGCCTCGGATCGCACGCCGGCGGCGCCCGCGGGCGACGCGAGCGCGCCCGTGGACCAGCTGCTGGCCGAGCTCGACGCGAACGACCCGAAGGTCGTCCGGCGGGCGCTGCGGAGCCTGGCCCTGCATCCCGGTCCGGCGGTCGCGGCGCGGGTTCGTCGCCTGGTGACGGGTCCGGACCCGACGCATCGGATCCCGGCGCACCGGTGCCTGCGCGCCGTCGCGTCGCGCGAGGTGTATCTCGAGGCCACCTGCGCGCTGCTCGACGATCCCCGGTCCGAGGTTCGACGACAGGCGATCCGGGTCCTCGGCTACGCGGACCGGCCCTCGGAGGCTTCGCTCGTCGCGATCCTCGGCTTGCTGGACCGTGACGAGGCGCCGGTCCAGCGGGCGGCCGAGGATGCGCTGGTCCAGCTCGGCGAGCGGGCGCGTCGGGCGGTGGAGCGAGCGCGGCGCCGGGCGCGCCCCGATCGGCGCTGGCGCCTGGCCGCGATCCTGGAGCGGATCGACGCGCCCGGGTGATGCGGCCGGTGGGGCACGATGGGTTCGGGGCTGCCGTGCGATCCGGTCCGGGCGACCGGGCGCGAGAAGGTGGACCAGCGCCAGACGACTGCGTTCTACGCCGACTACGCAGGCGCCTCGGGCGCGATCCCGGATCCGGGCGACCCGGCGCTGCGGCAGCACACCCAGGCGTACCGATACGACGCGGTCGGCAACCTGCTCGAGATGAAGCACCAGCAGGGCCTGGGCCTGGCGCCGGGGTACGCGTACGAGCCCGGCAACAACCAGCTGGTGAGCACTAGCGCCCCCGGCGACGACCCGGACGACCCCGCGACCCACACCGACCGGTACCGTACAACGCGCGCGGCGCGATGACCGCGAGGCCGTACCTCCCGGTGGTCCGCGATCCGCAGGACCAGATCCGCCGCGCGGACCTCGACCTGGGGAGAAGCGTCGGGTGGTACGCGTACGACGCTGCGGGGCAGAGGGTCCGGAAGCGAGTGGACAAGGGAGGTGTACAGGAGGAACGGATCTACGTCGCCGGGTACGAGGTGTGGCGAAAGCGCACGTCATCCAGGCTGCAGGAAGAGCGGCAGACGCTGCAAGTGATGGACGACCAGCGGCGGATCGCGCTGGTCGAGACGCTCACGGTGAGTGGCGCCACGGCGATCGCGACTCCGACGCCGCGCCAGCGGTACCAGCTGGGCGACCACTGGGGACCGCGACGCTCGAGGTTGACTTGGCCCGGCCGCAGAGCCGTCTACCGTGGCACCTCGACGAATCTGGGACTGTCCGAAGATCAGATCGTCCAACATGCCTTAGAAGGCTGGAGATTCTCGGGCCACACACATCGGGGGGGGTGATGTCAGTGGAGATCGGGCAGCCCTGGCGCTATGTGAACGCAGAAGAAGAGTGTGGTGCTCAACTCGACCGCTTGAGTTCCGAACGTTCACACAAGACCTTTTCACCGACATGTTTGGGTGGGAGCATGGACTACGCGGTAGCCGAGGCCGCAGCACGTGACGTAGTTAGGAGCTACGTCGAAGTTTTGAGACTGCATTCTGCCAAGGAGCGCCGACGCCTCGTCCTTGGCGCAGAGGAGGTCTCTGGAGGTTGGGTTTTCACCTTCGGTATCCTCACGCGAGCCGCCGCTGCGGCGGTGACGCTCGACGACAAGGATCCACGTGTCGTGTCGACGCCATGGATTCGCGTTCATACCCGGGACTCTGGCTCCCCGCAGATTGACACGCTTGCGGATCTCTCGGAACTGCTCGGGCGGTAGCCAACAATTTCCGGCCCCGACAGGGTGCCCTCCATCCAGGCGGGCGTCGGGAACAAACAGCTCGTTTTCCTCCGGTGAGGTCTCTGTGGCGCACGCTCTGGTCGAGTATGGCACGGCGCGGGTTCGGGTGAACACGCTCACGCTGGAGGCCACCGTCGCGGCACTGGTGTGGGCGGGGTCGGACCGCGTCGATGCGCGGATTTCCCACTGGCTGCATCGATGGGCTCCGCAGGTACAGCAGTACGGTGTGGCTTACTTCCACCTCGACCTCGACGAACTCCTGGCGGATGAGACCGTTCGACGGGGATTTCTCGCGCTGCTGTCCGACGCGCAGGCGTGGGTGGAGACGCAGGGTGCCGAGGTTCCCGCCGACGCGATCCTTTCGGCCATCGGGGGGGATCATTGGGCGGACGTCCGATTGTCCGGATGGCCGACGGCTGAGATCGTCGGTTTGTTGTCGCGTCTTCGAGAGATGATCCTCTCCGCCAACCCCGGCTATTGACCGGTCAAGGTGCGAACGGCGTGCGAACACGCTGTTCGCACGTCCCCAGGCATGCTTCAGCACTGTTTGATCCCCTGTTCGGATGGCCTGGGGGTCTGGTGGTCGCTGGTTCGAATCCAGTCGCCCCGACCACTTTCATTCGCGTTGAAATCTCGAAGTCTGGTGCGACCTCCGCGGTGTGCGGGTCAGCAAGCTTCGAGGACCGCGAACGCGCCAGAGCGGCGGACCGGCCGGGATTCGCGAGGTGGTGCCTCGTCAACGGACGGCCCCTCGGGTAGGGTTCGGCGGTGCCGATGGACCCACCAGGCAAGTCGCCGCCCCGACCCGGCACCCTCGGCCGTGACCCCGCGCCGGGCCGCGGTCCGGACGGGTCCCTCCCCGACGGGTTCCGGATCGCCGCGCCCGCGGTGAGCCTGCCGAAGGGCGGGGGCGCCATCGCCGGCATGGGCGAGAAGGTGTCGGCGAACCCGGTGACCGGCTCGGCATCGGTCGGGATC
>JBEBJC010001014.1:0-3262 GCA_040080105.1 Myxococcota bacterium | reverse complement strand
CCGCCCCCGGGGCTCGGCCGGCACCTGCGCCGCCACGTGCCGCGCGATCGCCTCGGCCCCGGACCCGGTGCGGGTGAGCGAGCCGTTCGCCCGGCGCTGGTGGAACACCCGCAGCCGCCGGTCGGCCGGCCGCCGCGCCGGGGTGCCGAGCCACGCCCGCACGCCGGCCCCGTCGCCGTAGGTCGCGTCGAACAGCCACACCTCGTCGGGGTCGGCGTCGTGCCATCGGGCGTGGTTCGTGAGGATCGCCCCCACCGGCGCGCCGCCGCCGCTGTGGCCGGCGTAGATCCGCCGCGCGACCCGCGGGGTCCGGGGCAGGTGCGCCGCCCGCGCGAGCTGCTCGAGCGCGTAGGTCACCAGCCGCCGCACGCCCGCCTCCGACGCGACCGCCGGGAACGAGTACGCCCACCGGGGCAGGCCGCTGGCCCGCTGCGCCGCGGTGGTCTCCGCGCCGAGCCCGCGCGGGACGATCAGCAGCGTGGGGGCCGCACGCCCGCCGAGCGCCGGTTCGGCGTGCGCGCGGATCTCGGACCGGACCTTGTGCGACAGCACCACGTCGGGGCCGTGGTCGGAGTACCCGTGGAAGTACAACACCACGTCGACCGCCGGGTCGTCCGGGGCGGTGAACCCGTTCCACCGCAGGTACAGGCTCGGCCCGGCGCCGCCGTGGTCGTGCAGCGGCTGGCCGCGCGCGTGGGCGTCGAGGGTGGCGCTGCCGGCGGCGACGGACTGCTGGAGCGCGTCGGCCCCGTACGAAAGGGTCTCGGACATGGTGGACTCCTGGACGTGGACGTGCCGACGCGCGCCGCGACCGCGGCCGTCGGTGTGGAGGACCCGCACGTGGGGTCCGGCGGTGGACGCGGCGGCGCGCACCCGCTGCACCAGCTCGGCGAACGGCAGGCGGTACCGCTCGCCCCGGCCGACCGGCCACGGGTCGTTGACCAGCACCTCGGTGCCGTCCTCGGTGCCGTCGCCGCGCAGCCCGACCAGCACCACCGCGTGAAGCCCCGGGCTCGCCTCGCCGATCCACAGCGGACCGACCTCGGCGAGGCGGCGCGCGAGCCACCCCGGGGTCCATCGCGGCGCGGCCTCGGCCTGTAACCCCCAGATCCGCGCGAGGTCGGGCACGCTGCCGGGGCGCATCCCGTCGCGGTACGACTCCCAGTGACCCGCCGCGCGGGCCACCTCCTCGGGGTCGACGGGCACGGCGTCGCGCCACCCGATGAGCATCGAAGCCGCGGCGGCCCAGCAGCTCATCCCGGTGGTCTGCGGCACGAGGGGGACCTCGTTCCACACGTCGAGGGCTTGCCGGCTCGACGCCCTCGTGGCCTCGCGGGTGGCGGACATCAGCTGCCGAACACGTCGGCACGGTACTGCCGGCGGAGCGCGTCGTCGCGGTTGAACTCCCAGTGCCACGGCTCGCGGGCGTACGGGTACCACCCGTAGGCGTGCGCCCGCAGCGCCATCCACTTGAACACCGGCGACCGGTACATCGCGACCATGTTGGTCATCGGGCGGGTGGTGATCTCGGACAGCGACAGGCCGCTGACCGACAGGGCGAGGTCGAACGCGAGCCCGTACATGTGGGCCGAGTTGCTCGCGACCGCGCGCCGGTTCGGGTTGCGCGCCGCCAGCCCGGCCTGGGTCTGCGGGGACCGGTACGAGCTGCGGATCGACAGCGTCACCCCCTCGCGGGTCGCGTGGGCGGCGAGCGTCGCGAACGCGTCGGCGGCGGCGGGGTACAGCCGCTGGCCGCGGTGGCCGGCCACGTCGCGCAGCGGCGGCACGCGCTGCTCGATCCGGGGGAACGCCGACGGCACCCGGCGCTCGGGCACGAGCCCGGCGAACGCCCGGAACAGCGCCTCGGCCTCCCCGCTCGGGGTCCCGTTGCCGGGGAAGTGCTGGCGGGTCCAGTCCACCGCGGTGAAATGCGCCGCGTTCGACAGCAGCGCGATCGCCGACTGAGTGGTGTCGGACACCCACCCGGCGACGGTCGCGGGCAGCGCCATGGTGGCGGGGTGGCGCGCGGTGAGGAACGCGCGCACGTCGTCGAGCACGCCCATCGGCTCGGACCACGCGTGGCCGTTCGCGTACTCGTCGTACGCGCCATGGGGTTGCGGGAATGTCATCGGATCCTCCAGGCGACGGGTTGAGGCTGGTCGAGCGTGCGCCGGCCGACGACGATCCGGCCGTCGACCGTGGCTTCGAGGGTGACGGCGCCGGCGCCGAGCGGGGCGGTGAACACCGGCCCGTCGGCCTCGGCCTGCCCGGCCGACCACCGCGGGGCGGAGGCGCCGTCGGGCAGATCGGCCCACCAGGTGCGGGTCCCGGGCACGGACCGCAGGTACGGCACGCTCTGGGGCGACCCTCCGCCGAGGTCGGCGGTGGCGGTGTTGAACCCGTCCGACCCGACGACCCGCCACCCGGCGGCGTCGCGCAGGACCGGCAGGCGGGCGCGACCCTCACACGGCGGCAGCGCGGCGACCCGCACCGCCCCGCCCGGGGTGACCGCCTCGACCCACAACGTGGGCGCCGCGCCCCGCTCGTGCGCCCAGGTCCACCGCAGCTCCTCGCCGTCGGACTCCGCGGACAGCGCCGGCCGGCCGGAGGTGCGCCCGACCCGGGTCGAAGCGGTCGGCCGCTGGACCTCGATCCCCTCGACCTCGGGGGCCGAGGCCACCACCGCGACGAACGGCGCCGGCCACGCCCGGTCGTGCACCCGGATCGGGTGACGCCCGAGCTCGGCTCCCGACCCGTCGCGCAGGATCAGCACCGCGTCGGTGTCGACTTCGGGCCCCGGGCCCGCGGCCCGCACCTCGTCGACCACCTCGAACACCCGCACCCCGCCGTCGGCCGCGAGCTCGCCCACCACCCGCAGCCGCCGGGCCACGCCGCGCGCCTCCGCCGAGATCGGCGCCCACCGCGCGCCGAGCGTGACCACCCCGACCTGGGCACACGCGGCCCCCGGGGCGAGCACGGCGAACGCCGCGGCGGACTTCGGCAGCACCGCGAGCCACACCGCGTCCTCGAACCCCGGCGACCGCGACGCCTGCAGGTCGAGCGCCGCCAGCAGCCGCCGCACCCCCGGGCCGTCCGGACCGTCCGGCTCGGGGACCGGCGACAGCACCTCGTCGTCGACCCACACCGGCTCGACCACGTCGGGCCCGAGCCAGCGCGCGACCTCGGCCGCGGTCGCGCGCGCGAACCCGCCCGCCCGCGCCGGCACCCGCACCGCGACCACCCGCGCCGGCCAGCCCTCGGT
>JBEBJC010000097.1:0-14598 GCA_040080105.1 Myxococcota bacterium | reverse complement strand
GTTCCGTCCGATCCCCCTCTCCCCCGCATCGGGGGAGAGGGCCGGGGTGAGGGGGAGTTCTCGGTCCCTGGGCTCCATGCTGCGGATCTTCTGTCGATCCTCGAACTCCGCCCTGCGGCGTGGTTGGTACGCGGACTCCGTCCTGCGGAATTGGGTTGACAGGGCGCCGGTCGATCGGTAATTGTGCGCCGGTTCGAGCAGGCGTACCGCGCGCGCCGAACGCTGTCCGGTTCGACTCGATCGAGTCGGACGGGCGGTCACCCCACGCGACACCCCGCGCGGTCGACCGGCGGTCGCCGAAGATTTCCCGGAGGAGACAGTGATGACGCGCTACCTTGCGGTTCTCGCGGCGGCCCTACTGGTCGCTTGCAGCGGTGAGAAGTCTGGTTCCCCCACCGGCGACACCGGTGGATCGGTGGGCGACGACGACGACGACAGCTGCGGGAACGGCGTGGCCACCCGGTTCCCCGCCTCGGGCGACGTGGACGTGTACTTCCGCACCGACGTGCGGTTCGGCCTGAACACCGAGGAGACCACCGCCACCATCGCCGTCGCCGACTCGGCCGGCGCGACCGTGAACGGCACGACCTCCGTGGCCGGCCCGCTCGTGACCTGGTCCGGCGACGACCTCGCCCCGAACACCGCGTACACCGCCACGCTGACCTACAGCTGCGGCACCGACCAGATCACGTTCACCACCAGCGCCACCGGCACCGCCACGGGCATCGACCTGACCGGCCGGGTGTACGCGCTCGACCTCGCGAACGGCGACTGGGTCAAGCCCCCCGGCGTCGGGGCGCTGCTCGCCAGCCAGCTCGCCGACACCCAGGTCATGGTCAGCCCCACCGCGCAGTCGGCCACCGACATCACCATGACCGGCGCGATCGGCTCGGCGGGCGTGCAGGACCTGTGCAGCCCCACCATCGCGTTCCCGCCGGCCACCTGGTCCGACCCGTCGTTCAGCCTTTCCTCGGACATCCTGCCGCTCGTGGTGGCCGGGTTCACGATCGAGATCCAGAACCTCGACCTGTCCGGCGCGTTCGCCCCCGACGCGTCGCGGATCCAGGGCGCGGCGCTGCTGGGCACGATCGACACCCGCCCCCTGGGCGTGGCGTTCGATCTCGGCTCCACCGACAACGCGGTGTGCCAGCTCGTGTCCACCTTCGGCGTGTCCTGTGAGGAGTGCACCGACGGCGAGCCGTACTGCCTGTCGGTGTACATCGACGCGGTCGACGCCCCGTACCTGAACGGCACGACCCTGGTCCCGCGCTCCGACGCGGACATCGCGGCAGACCCGGCCTGTCAGTAGGCTTTCGAACGCGACATCACCCAGCGGGCCGAGCCTCGGCACGCTAACCTGAGACCGGGTGTCCGCTTCCGCGGCCCCGGTCTCGTCGTTCTGATCGGCGGCGATCGCCGCAGCTCACGGAGTTCACTCGCATGCGCCATTCATCGACCCGTTGGTCCAGCCTCCACTCGTGGCAGCCGTTGCTCCTGGCGGTCGCGCTGCTGGCCTGCAACGGCAAGACCACCCCCGACGACAGCGGCACCCCCACCGACGGCGACGCCGACACCGACACCGACTCCGACGTGGACCTGCCGTGTGACGCGTCGATCACGTCGTCGGTGCCCGAGAACGGCGCGGTCGCCGTGCCGGTCGACAGCGAGATCACGGTGTCGTTCGACGTCCCGATCGCGACCGACGATCCGTGGACGCTGGAGGTGACCAACGCGACCGGCGAGGCCACCCTCGCGGCCGACGGGCTGTCGGCGAGCTGGACCGGCACGCTGTCGCCCGACACGCAGTACACGGTGAACGCGACCGTGTGTGAAGACGCGAACACCTTCACCTTCCACACCGTGCCGCCGCCGCTCGACCTGACCCTGCTCGAGGGCAACACCTACGCGGTGCCGTGGTCCGAGGTGACGATCAACGAGCCCGGCAACGATGTGTTGCTGAAGACGTTGGTCGCCGTGGACTACGTCCTGGCCCAGATCCTGGAGGTCGACGAGGCCGCCCTCACCGCCGAGTCGCTGTCCACCATCGGGGTGGCGGCGGGCTCCGAGGCGGCGCCCGTGTGCGAGCTGGCCGTGTCCCAGACGGCGGATCTGACCCAGAACCCGTACTTCGAGATCGCGGGCTCGCTCACGCTGGTGGTCGACGCGACCACCGGAGCCACCGCCGACATCGAGGACTTCTACATCCGCGGCAAGTTCTCCGACGACGGGACCTCGATCTCCGACGTGGAGATCCACGGATTGGTCGCCACGGAGCAGTTCTACGACGGCAACGACTGCAACAGCCCGCTGGTCCAGCTGCTGTTCCCGACCTGCGTGCCGTGCACCATCTCGGACACCGGGGACTGCATGCTGCTGGAGGGCACCGCGACCTACGCTCCGGCCCAACCCGGGCTCGACGTGGCGGGCGAGTGCGGCCTCGGCGGCGGCACCACCGGCGGCACCGTGGACACCGGCACCAGCGGCAGCGACACCGGCGCCTACTGACGGCCCGCCTCCCGACACCCCGTTCCGATCCGGCGGTGCCACGCCGCTCTCTCGGGCCGGGGGGGTGTCCGTGGGCTAGAGGGCAGGGATGACCGTCCCCGACCGAGCCCGCGTGATCGCGGCCGTCCAGGCCGCGCTCCGCCGGGAGCTCGACACGTTGTTCCAGATGACCGCGATGGCGCGCGACGAAGCCACCAGCGCCGAGTCACGCCCGGAGAACCAGTACGACACCCGCGCGCTCGAGGCGAGCTACCTCGCCGCGGGCCAGGGGGAGCGCCTGCTGGCGCTCGAGCGGCTGGTGGCGTGGTCCGAGACCCTCGCCCCCCGCCCGTTCGAGGTCGTGCAGACCGGCGCGCTCGTCGGCGTCGGCACCGGGGATTGGGTGCTGATCGCGCCGCGCGGCGGCCTCGAGGTCCCGGTCGACGGCGTCACCGTGCGCCTGGTGTCGTCGGTGTCGCCGCTCGGCGAGGCGCTGTGCGGCCTGTCGGCCGACGACACCGCCGAGGTCGAGGGACCCGCCGGCGCGGTCGAGGTCGCCGTCCTCGCGGTGCGTTAGACGAGGCGGATGTCGCTCGGCCGCTCCACCGCGCTCGCGTTCCTCGCCGTCACCGCCGGGTCGACCGCCGGGGCGTGGACCCTCGCGTCCGTCCTCGGGGAGCCGGCGCTGCCGCGGGTGGCGCTGGCGGCGTGTGTGCCGGCGGCGCTCGCGTTCACCGCGTTACCGTCGCTGCGGCTCCACCCCTACCCCACGCTCGGCCCCGCCAACGCGATCACCCTCGCCCGGGCGTTGCCGATCGCGTGGTGCGCCGCCGTCCTCGGGGTGGCCGACCTCGAACCGCTCGCGTGGGCGCTGGTGTTCGCCAACGCGTTCGCGTTCGGCCTCGACTGGATCGACGGCCGGGTGGCGCGGGCCACCGGGTGGTCGTCGCCGTTCGGCGCCCGACTCGACATGGAGCTCGACGCGATCTGCATCCTGGTGATGTGCGCGCTCGTGTGGGACCTCGGGCGCACCGGCCCGTGGGTGTTCGCGTCGGGGGCCCTGCGGTACCTGTTCGTGGCGGCGAGCTGGGTGTGGCCGTGGATGGACCGACCGCTGTTCCCCGCGCCCCGGCGGGCCTGGGTGTGCGGGGTCCAGATCGTGTGCCTGCTCGGCGCGCTGGCCCCGTGGCCGGTGGCCGGGCTGTCGTGGGCGTTCGCTGCGTTCGGGCTCGCCGCGCTCGTGGGGTCGTTCGGGATCGACACGGCGTGGCTCGTCACCCACCGGCACGACGCCGTGGGGACCGCGGAGGGGACACCGTGATCACCTGGTTGCTCGCGTGTTCCCCGGCTCCGGTCGACCGCCGTCCCGACGTGATCGTGGTGTCGGTCGACACCCTGCGCGCCGACCGCCTCGGGTTCATGGGCCACGCGCAGGCCCGGACCCCGGCGATGGACGGGCTCGCCGCCGGCGGGCGGGTGTTCGAGCAGGCCACCACGCCCCTGCCCCGCACCACCCCCGCGCTGGGCTCGCTCCAGACCGGGCTCCGCCCGGTGCACCACGGCGCGCGCGAGGTGGGCGAGGTGGTGACCGCCGAGGGGCGGCTCGCCGGGTGGCTCGGCGAGGCCGGGTGGCAGACCCGGGCGGTGTCGGCGATCCAGGTGGCCGGCCCCGACCAGGCGCTCGACCGCGGGTTCGACGGGTTCGAGGTCCACCACGACGCGCGCGCGCGGGAGGTTTCGCGCGCCGCGCTGCACCTGGTGGAGGGCCTCGACCCCGGGGCGCCGGCGTACCTGTGGGTGCACTACGCCGACCCGCACTTCCCGTACCTGCCCGAGGGGGGAGACCCGACGGACGAGGCGTGCCGCAAGCTCGGGGAGCGGGCAGCGGCCGGAAAGCTCGACCGGGTGTCGCTGTTCGCCGACCGCGGCGGGGTGGCCACCGCGGTGGTGGAGTCGTGCCGCCGCCTGTACGACGGGGAGATCGCGGCGGTCGACGCAGGGATCGCGGCGCTGTTCCGCGGCCTCGACGCTGCGCGCGGCGATCGACCCCGCCTGGTGGTGCTCACCGCCGACCACGGAGAGAACCAAGGCGAGAACGGACTGTTCTTCGAGCACGGCCCGGACCTGTCCGACGCGAGCGTGCGGGTGCCGCTGGTGATCTCGGGCCCTGGGGTGACCCCGGGCCGCGACGGCGGGGTGGCGCGCCTCGAGGACGTGGCGCCCACGCTGCTCACCCTCACTGGGCTCCCGGTGCCCGCAGGGCTCGACGGCGCGTCGCTGCTCGGCCCGCGCGCCCCACACGCGCCGATCGAGTCGGGCTCCCCGCTGCAGGTGGGGTTGCACCGGTACCTCGTGTCCGGCAAGCGCGACCGGTGGTGCCTCAACGAGGGTCCGCTGTCCTGGTGCACGCTCGGCAAGCGTGCGCCCGGTCTGTTCGACCACGACGCCGACCCGAAGCTGCAGACCGAGCTCTCGTCCGACCGGCCGGCCGACGCGGACCGCCTGCGCGCGGCGGCCGAGCGGTGGGCGCCGGGGTCCACCCACGTCCGCGGCGTGCGCACCCCCGCGCTCGAGCTGCGGTCGGTGCCGACGATCGACGGGTGGGTCGAGCAGGTGGTGGCCATCACGTCGCCTCCCCCATGGGTCGACCCACCGGCAGATCCGGCCCTCGCCGCGCCCCTGCGGCCAGCGCTGCTCGACCTGTCCGCCGCGATCGACGCCGCCGAGTCCGGAGGCCAGGGCGCGACCGAGGCCGCCCTGCGCGAGCTCGGGTACGTCGAGTGAAGGCGACCTGGGGCCTCGTGCGGTCGCTCGCGATCTACTACGGCCAGCCGTGGAAGCGGCGGCGGATGGACGCCCTGTACGGGCGGTACGTCCGCCCGGGCGATCTGTGCTTCGACGTGGGCGCCCATGTGGGGAACCGGGTCGGCTGCTTTCGCCGGCTCGGTGCGCGGGTCGTGGCGATCGAGCCACAGCCGGACTGCGTCGCCGTGCTGCGCCGGCTGTACGGATCGGACCCGGCGGTCACCTTGGTGGCGGCCGGGGTCGGCGATCACGTAGGGACCGCAGAGATCGCGATCTCGACCACCAACCCGACCGTGTCCACGTTCTCGGCGAGCTGGCGGGCCGAGGTCGCGCCGGTGTTCGGCGGGGTGGTGTGGGACCGCGCCGAGACCGTGCCGTTGACCACCCTCGACGCGCTGATCGCGGAGCACGGCCTGCCCGCGTTCACCAAGATCGACGTCGAGGGGTTCGAGTCCGAGGTGCTGGCCGGGCTGTCGCGCCCGCTCCCGGCCCTGTCGTTCGAGTTCCTGCCCTCGGCGTCCGCCCGAGCGATCGCGTGTGTGGACCGGCTCGAGGCGCTCGGGCGCTACCGGTACGCGGTGTCGATCGCCGAGACCCACCGCCCGTTGTGGGAGGTCGACCGCAACGCCGACCAGATCCGCGAGTTCCTCGCCGATCCGGGGCCCCGGTCCGGCGACGTGTACGCCCGGTGGGAGAGGTGAGCGTGTCCGGCAACGCGGCTCTCGCGGTGCGGGGATGGCGCGGAGCCGCCGTTGCCGGACGCCAAGTCTCGCGTTGGACAAAGCACGATCCGTGCCAGGCTGCGCGATCGAAAGAACGCCACCTTTCAAGATCTGATGCGGACAATCTTCCGCATCCCCGAGCGGCGATGCCCCGTCGATCCAGCAGCGGGATCGAGGTACAACAACCGTTCGGGAGGGCCGATGGTCCTGGGGTTGTGGCTGGCGTGTACCGGAGAGCCGGCGAAGGACCCACCGACCGAGCCCGTGGGTGACGCGGACGCGGACGCGGACGCGGACAGCGACGCGGACAGCGACGCCGACGCCGACGCGGACACCGACGCAGACGCGGACACCGACGCAGATTCGGACGCCGACTCCGACGCAGACACCGACCCGACGGACACGGGCACCGGACCTGGATGCAGCTACCCCGAGGTCGCGGTGACAGCGCAGGGCCCGGTCGGTCAGACGCCGGCCCCGGTGTGGATCGTGATCGACGTAGACGCGATGCTCGACGGCGCCGAGCTGTACGACTACTCGCTCGCCGGCGTCGACGTGAGCGCCGAGCTGCGGTTCACGTTCCTCGACGCCGCCAACTTCGAGCTGTGCACCGTGACCTACGACGTGAGCGGGCTCGTCGACCAGGGCTCGTTCCCGTCGTACACCGGCGTGGTGTGGGCGAGCTTCCAGCCCACCCTGACCGGGGGCCGGTCCACCTGCGGCACGGTCGACCCCGGGGTGTTCCCGACCGGCGACCTGCGGGACCTGATCGAGAACGTGACCTGGACCTTCGGGTTCGGCGAGATGACCAGCGCGCTGTCGTCCACCCTCGAGCCCGAGGTCACCGCCACTGGCGACAACTGGCTGCTGAACTGGGCGCCGTACGTGTTCTCGCTGTACGTCGACGGCGGCAACGGGACGGCGGCCGAGGTCGGCTACGCGTTCGACGCCGACCGCGACTGCGCGGCGGTCGACTTCGACGAGGGCTCCGGGCTGTACGACTTCGATCCCGTCCCGTTCGGCCCGCCGCTCGACGGGTGGCTCACGGGCCGCGGCTTCTTCCTGTTCTACATGCCATGACCCTGCTGACCTTCCTCGCCTGCCGCTCCCCTGCCCCGCCGCCGCCGGTCGACCCGCCGGTGGACTACGGCGCGCCTGGCCCGTTCTCCGTCGGCTACACCGCGTCTGCGATCACCTGGTCCGGCGGGCCGCAGGTCGCCCCCCGCACGAACCGGCTCGCCGCGTGGTTCCCGACCGACGACACGGCCGGCGACTCGATCGTGTACGACGGGCTGTTCCCGGCCGGGCCGGAGGTGCTCGGGGGCGCCACCCCCACCGACCGCCCCCTCCCGCTGGTGGTGTTCTCGCACGGTCACCAGGGCTACGCAGAGAACTCCAGCTTCCTGGCAGAGCACTTCGCGTCGCACGGGTGGTTGGTCCTGTCGCCCGACCACACCGGGAACACGACCTTCGACGGGCCCGAGCGCGACACCGCGATCTACTGGCAGCGCCCGCTGGACCTGAGCGCGACCCTCGATCACGCGGAGGCGGAGTACCTGCTCGAGGGCCCGCGGGTGGTGGTGGGCCACTCGTTCGGGGGGTACACCGCTCACGCGACAGGGGGCGCGCGGTACGTCGCCGATCCCTGCCCCGCCGGGCCCGACGGTACCTCGTTCTGCTCCGACTACGACGCGTCCGACGCCGCCGTGTTCTCTGCCGGCCTCGGCGACCCGCGGGTCGACGCGTTGGTGGCGATGGCGCCCGGCGACGCCGACCTGTTCGGCGACGGCATCACCGAGCTCGGCGTGCCCGAGCTGCTGATGACCGGGGGACTCGATCCGGGCACCGGGGGCGACGAGGTGTGGGCGCTGCTGCCCCACCCCGAGGACCGCCGTGTGCACCTCCCACTCGGCGGGCACAACGTGTTCACCGACTTCTCCGGGGCGCTCGACCCCGCGGGCGCGATCGATCCCGCGGTCGGGTTCCGGATCGTGTCGACGGCGGCGCTGGCGTTCGCCGAGTGGATCGCGCGCGGCGATCCGGCCGCCGGTGCGGTGCTCGACGGCTCACGATCGTTCGGCGACGACGCCCAGGTCTTGCTCCCGGGCATGGAACCCGACGGCGCGGGCGGATAGCCTACCGGGTTGCCCCTCGGGAGGACCGTGGATCCGATCGTCCGTGACGAGCTCGACCAGCTCACGCGCGTGCGCACTCTGCTCGAGGAGGAACCGTACGTGGCTCCGCCGCGCGAGGGCGACCTGGTCGCCGAGATGGTGCGGCTGCGCAACGAGATCCCGTCCGCGAAGGAGGAGGACAAGCCCGCGCTGCTGCAGCAGTACGAACAGACGATGGCGTGGGTCGACCAGCTGCGCGCCGCCCGCCAGCGCCCCGCGGTCGACCCGGACTCGCCGTACTTCGCGCACCTCCGACTCGACGAGCCCCACGGCTCGCGCGACGTGTTCCTCGGCAAGGCCACCCGGATCGCCCGCGGGGTGCGGATCGTCGACTGGCGGAACGCGCCGATCTCGCGGTTGTTCTACGCGTACCAACAGGGCGAGGAGTACGAGGAGGAGCTCGGGGACCAGGTGCACACCGGCGAGATCGTGGCGCGGCGCACGCTCACCATCCGGCGCGGCAAGCTCGAGCGGATCGACGCCCCCGAGGGGATTTACCGCCCCGAGCCGGACGGACAGTGGTCCCGCGCCGATCGCGCCGCGACCCGGCTGGCGGGCGGCGAGGGCGCAGCCGTGCGCGCGCACCGCCCGGGCGACGGCGGGGACCGTCGGCTCGGCACCGACGCGGCCGGGGCGCGCCAGCGGATCGACAAGCACCTGCCCGACATCGCCGGCCTGATCGACCCCGAGCAGTTCGACCTGATCACCCAGCCGTCGAGCGGGTTCGTGGTGATCCGCGGCGCGGCGGGTTCGGGCAAGACCACCGTGGCCCTGCACCGCATCGCGTACCTGGCGTACGACGACCCCGAGATCGACAGCGATCGCACGCTGTTCGTGGTGTTCTCGGTCGCGCTGCGCGAGTACGTGTCGCACGTGCTGCCGGCGCTCGGCGTGCACCGGGCGCAGATCCGGGACTTCCGCGAGTGGGTCCGCGACCAGCGTCGCCGCCACTTCCCTCGGCTGCCGCGCGAGCCCCGCCAGACCACCCCGGCGGCGGTGGTCCGGATGAAGCTCCACCCGGCGATGATCGAGGTGATCGACGCGCAGGTCGCGCGGGTCAACGGCCATGCCACCGCCGAGCAGGCGTACGACGACTTCGCCTCGGCGGTGTCCGACCCGGAGCTGCTGCGCACCGTGTTCGGGCGCGCCGACCCCGACGCGTTCTCCGACACCGAGTGGGACGCGATCACCACCTGGACCCGCGATCGGCTCGAGGAGCTGTCGCGGTTCGTCGAGGGCGACTCCGACACCGAGGCCGCGATCGACGAAGAGGACGAGGCGCTGCTGCTGTACGCGTGGCTGAAGCGCATCGGGCCCCTTCGATCGAAAGGCGGCCGGCTGCTGCAGTACCGCCACGTCGCGGTCGACGAGGTGCAGGACTTCACCCCGCTCGAAGTGCGGGTGCTGATCGGGTGCCTCGACCCGCACCAGAGCATCACGCTCGCGGGTGACACCCAGCAGCACGTGATGACCGACGCCGGGTTCACCTCGTGGACCGCGTTCTTCGGCCACCTCGGCCTGCAGGGCACCGCGGTGAACACGCTGCGGATCGCGTACCGGTCGAGCCGGCCGATCGTGGAGTTCGCGCGCCGGGTGCTCGGCGAGCTGGCCGAAGACGAAGCGCCGCTGGTCACGCGGGAGGGCCCGCCGGTCGAGGTGTTCCCGTTCACCGACGCGGGCGCGGCGGTCGCGTTCCTCGGCGACGCGCTCAAGGACCTCGTGCGGGAGGAGCCGCTGGCGTCGGTGGTCGTGCTCACCCCGAGCGCGGAGCTGTCGGTCACGTACGCCGAGGGCCTCCACGCGGCCGAGGTGCCGCGGTGCCGCCGGGTGGTGAGCCACGACTTCACGTTCGCGCCCGGGGTCGAGGTCACCGAGATCGCGAACGTGAAGGGGCTCGAGTTCGACTACGTGGTGCTGGTCGAGGTCGGCGCGCGCCACTACCCCGACACCCCCGGGGCGCGCCGGCTGCTCCACGTGGGCGCGACCCGCGCGGTGCACCAGCTGTGGGTGTGCTGCGTGGGCACCCCGTCGCCGGTGTTGGAGCTCGACGGCCCCCCGCAGGCCGAGCCCAGCTGAAGTCCCCGCCCGGCGCCCCGACCGGTGTCGCGTTCGTTCAAGGCAGCCGCCCGCCCGCGGACTACGGTTGGGGGCAGGAGGTCTGATGCATCGAGGCAGCTGTCACTGCGGGGCGGTCCGGTTCGAGGTCGACATGGAGCTCGACGGGCTCGCCACCTGCAACTGCTCCATCTGCGGGCGCACGGGCGTGATCATGTCGTTCGTGCCCGAAGACAAGTTCCGGTGCCTGTCCGGGGAAGACAAGCTCACGGACTACCAGTTCGGAAAGAAGTCCGTCCACCACACGTTCTGCTCGGTGTGTGGGGTCCGCCCGTTCGGCCACGGCGTAGGCCCCGACGGGACGAAGATGGTGATGGTCAACGCGCGGTGCCTCGACGAGGTCGACACACACACGCTGACCATCGGCAAGCAGTACGACGGGAAGTCCTGGTAGCCCGGCGCCTCGGCGGTCCGAGGACCGGCTACTTCACGCAGAAGTAGTCGAGCACGGGCGAGCAGCACCGGTGCTCGACGCACATCACTTCGGGCGCCGCGCCGCACTCACACTCGCCGCGGCTCCCGATCGGCGGGTTGCAGTTGATGGTGGCGGCCGCCGAGTTGTACTTCGCGATCTCGGCCGACTCTACACACGACCGGTTGTACGGGTACCAGCAACCGACCTCGACCCAGTCCTCACACTGCGGCTTCACGATCGCGCAGTCCGAGTCGATGTCGCAGGTGGTGGCGCTCCCCATCATCTGCTCGAACGCCGAGCCGAGCTGATCACAGCCCATCCCGGTGGTGTCGAAGAACAGCACCTCGGCGCACGGGTCGCCCGAGACGGCGTCGTCGTCGTCTCCCGACGCGGTGCTGCCCGAGTCCGATCCACCCTTGCCGCCACACCCGGCAGCGCCGAGCGCGAGCCACATCCCGATGCGCGACATCGTCCCTCCCGAGCGGTCAGCCTACCATTCCCGCGCGCGCGGCGCCGCGTCAGCTCCGATCGGCCAGGACACGCTCGACCGTGTCCACCACCGCCGCCGTCGCTGCGTCGACCTCGAGGTTGACCCGGTCACCGGGGCGTAGCGCGTCGAGCGTGGTGACGCGGCGGGTCTCGGGGATCAGGTGCACCGCGAACCGGCCGGCGCGCACCTCACCCACCGTGAGGCTCACGCCGTCCACCGCGACGAACCCCTTCGGCAACACGTATCGGGCCGCGCTCGGGCCCACCTGGATCGTCAGCGCCAAGTTCCCGTCGAGCTCGCGCCGCTCCACCACCGTCGCCGCCTCGAGCACGTGGCCCGACAGCAGGTGTCCGCCGATCTCGTCGCCGAACCGCGCCGCGCGCTCCACGTTCACCCGGTGTCCGACCGCGAGGGCCCCGAGCGTGGTGCGGGCCAGGGTCTCGTCGATCAGGTCGAACCGGACCTCGGATCCGTCGATCTCGACCGCCGTGAGGCAGGTTCCCGCCACCGCGACCGACGCCCCCGGGACCAACCCCGCGGCTCGCCCCTCGGGCAGCGCGAGCACGAGCGACCGCAACCCGACCGCGTCGCGCACCGAGCGGACCTGCGCGGTGCCCTGCACGATCCCGGTGAACACGCGCCTACGCCTTGAACGCGCGCTGGACCGCGCGCAGGATGTCCTTGCGGGTGATCACCCCGACCAGGCGCTGGCCTTCGACCACCGGGAACCTCCGGTGCACCGGGTCGGCGAGGAACAGGCCTGCGACGTAGTACACGTCCATGTCCGGCGTGATCGCCTGGAACGACGGCTCCATGTAGTCGGCCACGGTGCCGCCGATCGTACCGTCGCCGTGGGTCAACAGGCGGAGGCACTCGTACTCGGACAACATCCCGACCAGCTGCCCGCCCGTGTCGACGACCGGCGAGCCGGTGATGCCCTCGTCGATCAGGTGGTTCAACGCCTCGTGGATGTCGTCGGTGGTGGAGAACGAGTGGGTGTCGCTGTCCATGTACGTGCGGACGGAGGGGAGCATGTGCGGATCCTCGCGCCGATGATACCCCGCGCTCACGCAGCCGGGGCGTCGGCGAACTGCCGCTCGACCAGTCGGCGGTACAGCCCGCCCCGACCGAGCAGCTCGTCGTGGCTCCCGACCTCGACGACCGCGCCGCGATCGATCACCACGACCCGATCTGCCCCGCGGACGGTCGACAGGCGGTGCGCGATCACCAGCGTGGTCCGCCCGACCATCAGGCGGTCGAGGGCCTCTTGCACCAGGTGCTCGCTCTCGGTGTCGAGCGCGCTCGTGGCTTCGTCGAGCACCAGCACCTTCGGGTCCTTGAGCAGTGCCCGCGCGATCGCGATCCGCTGCTTCTGCCCGCCGGACAGCCGCACCCCGCGCTCGCCCACGGTGGTGGCGAGCCCGTCCGGGAACTGCTCCACGAACGTCAGGGCGTTCGCCGCTCCGAGGGCGGCGCGCACGTCGTCGAGCGTGGCGCCCAGCCGGCCGTACCGAACGTTCTCTTCGATCGACGTGGCGAACAGGATCGGCTCTTGGCTCACCGCGCCCACCTGCTCGCGCAGCCACTGCGGGTCGAGGGTCCGCAGATCGACCCCGTCGAGGGACACCACCCCCGACCCCGGGTCGTAGAACCGGGCGATCAGCGCCGCCACCGTGGACTTACCGGAGCCGGACGGCCCGACCAGCGCCACCACCTCTCCCGGGTTCACCGAGAACCCGATCCCCTGCAGCACCGGCACGTCGGGGCGCGAGGGGTACGCGAACCGCACGTCCTCGAACGTCACCCGACCGTCGACCCGCTCCAGCTGCCCGCCGCCCGCCGCCTCGAGCACCGGGACCCGATCCAGCAGCTCGAACACCCGCTCGGACGAGCCGATCGCCCGCATGAAGTCACCGTACAGGCTGGAGAGGGCGCCGAGCGAGAACGCCACGGTCAGGGTGTACAGCAGGAACGCGGTGAGCTCCCCCACCGTCATCTCGCCGTTGGTCACGAGCCGCCCGCCGTACCACACCACCAGCGCGATCGCGCCGTAGCCCGCGAAGCCCATCAGGCCGTTGAACACGCCCATCAACAGGGCGCGCCGCGACGCGAGCGCGTAGCTCTGGTCGACCGCTGCCGTGTACCGGGCGACCTCGGCCGGCTCCCGCGCGAACGACCGCACGGTGCGCAGCCCGGAGATGGTCTCCTCCGCGATCTCGGTGGCGCGGGCGATCGCGTCTTGGACCTCGACCGACACCCGCCGGATCATCCGCCCGTACAGCGAAGCGCCGACCGCGACCACCGGCACCACCGCCAGCGCGATCAGCGTCAGGCGGGGGCTCTGGTAGAACAACATCGCCGCGCCGCCGATCGCCCCGACCCCGAACCGGAGGCCCATCGACACGTTCACCGTCACGGTGTTCTGCAGCACCGTGGTGTCGCTCGACAGGCGACTCGTGAGCTCCCCCGTGCGGGTCGTGTCGAAGAACGACAGGTCCTGCGCGAGCACCGCCCGGTACAGGTCGTTGCGCAGGCGCGCCACCACCCGCTCGCCAGCGACGGTGAACAGCCAGGCGCGGACCATCGAGAACACGGCCTGGATGAAGAACAGCACCACGAGCCCGCCAGCGGTGGTGTTGAACCCGATCCAGTCTCCCTTCCCGGAGATCGCGTCTACCATCCGCTGGACCGCCACCGGATAGATCAGGTTCATCGCAGAGCTCACGCCGAGCGCGACCGTCGCCACCGCCAGGATCGGCAGCTCCGGCCGGGCGAGCCCCCACAACCGAGTCCACGTTCCGGTCTTCACGAAACCTCCCGCCGCGCGACCGGCGGCGCGGTGCGTGGATACCAGCACTTAGGCCGCAGGCGGCCCCGTGCAACTGCCCAGGTGGGGGGGATGGAGATGACGTTGGGCGTGGTCGAGGTCGGCGTGCTGGTGGTCCTTGGCGCGATCGTCCTGCTGGGGCTGGTGATCGGGCTGTGGCTGGTGCGCAAGACGCTGTCCCTGATGAAGCGAATGGTCGTGCTCGGCCTGTCGATCGCGGTGCTGGTAGCGATCGCGGCGGCGGTCGGGGTGGCGGTGCTGGGCGCGCAGGCCGGGGCGTTCTGAAGCGCTCCTCGGGAGTGCTACGGAAGGCGTGCGGTCCGGGCCCGGCGCGCCGCCTCCGGGCTCGACTTGCAGGAGGCGCCGGAGCCGGGGAGCTCACGCCCGCCGTCGTCCGAGATCACCCACCACCCCTCGCCGATCTGCACCAGCGCCTCGGGCTCGAGGTCACCGAACGACACCGGCAACCGGACCGGCGCGAGGGAGCGCTCGTCGAAGCCCGCCCACCGGAACGCCGCGAACCCGCCGCCCTCCCCGGCCGGGCCGGCGAGGATCCACAGCTCGGG
>JBEBJC010001013.1:0-3267 GCA_040080105.1 Myxococcota bacterium | reverse complement strand
ACGTGGGGTGGTCCGGGCGCGGGGACGACCGGGTGGTCACCGGCACGGTCGCCGGCGGGACCACCGGCGGGCTCGCCCGCGGCGACCTGCAGGTCGACGGCGCGACGATCGACGGCGGGTTCCGCCGCGACGCCAGCGGGCTCGCGGCCGGAGGCGCGATCTCGGCGCGAGGGGTCGCGTACGGGTCGCTCGGCGCGACCACCGTGAACGGGCAGCTGTCGTCGTCCGCCGACGGGTCGTTCGGGGTGTCGGGCCTCGCCGCGACCGGGCTGCGCAGCGGCGACACCACGCTCGGCAACGGAAGCGTCGGCTCCGCCACCGTTCGACCGGGCGCCCGCGGCTACGACCTGTCCGCGCGGCAGGTCGCGCTCGACGACTACGGCTCGGTCGGCGGGCTCGAGGCGGCGGGGGCGAGCGCCGCTGGGGTCGATCGGCTCCGCGCCACCGACCTGAACGGGAGGTTCTCCACGCCGCTCCCGGCGATCTCGAAGATCGACGTCGCCCGGTCCACGGTGGACGCGCGGGTCGGCCTGTCCCCCGGCGTCGTCGGTGACGGGCGCTCGGGCGCGCGGCTCGCGGGGGTGGAGGCCGACGACAATCAGCTGAAGCTAGGGCTCGCCGGCGGGGTCGCCACCGCGTCCGCCCAGCGGCTCCGGGCCGAACGGGTCGACCTCGGCGCGAACGGGAAGCGGCTCGGCGCCGACCTGGTCTCGCTCACCGGCGCGAGCGCCCGGGTCGGGCCCACGGGGGGTGACGCACACGCCGACGCGCTGGCGGTAGACGGGCTCACCCTCGCCGACGCTCCCGGGGCAGCGCTCGACCTGCCCGCGTGGGCGGCCAGCGCCGCCGCCCGGGTCGAGGACGCGGACGCGGAGGTCGATCTGGCGACGGCCACCCCCCTCGGCCGGGTGCGGGGCGACCTGCACGTGCGCGACAACGCGCTCGACCGGGCGTCCCTGGCGACGGTAGGGCCGGACGGCAAGCCCGGCGTGCTCAGCGCCCGCACCGACCGAGACGAGGTCCACCTGGACATCGGCGGGGTCCCGGTCCCGATCCCGTGGTGGGCCGCCAACACGGGCGCCGGCGTCGACCCGCCGGAGGCCACCGGCGACCCCGAGCAGGACTGGGCCGGCCCGAAGTGGGGCGCGCCCCCGCCGTTCGACCACAGCGCCCCGACCGTCCGGCAACTGGCCAAGGGGCCGCTGAAGCGGTGATCCGCTGGACGGAGTCCGAGGACCAATAGATCCGCAGGACGGAGTCCGAGGACCAATAGATCCGCAGGACGGAGTCCGAGGACCAATAGATCCGCAGGACGGAGTCCGAGGACCAAATAGATCCGCAGGACGGAGTCCGAGGACCAAATAGATCGACGCGCGCAGCGTGTTCAGGGGGATTCCCGCCTCACGGGCTCTTCGGACAGCAGCGCGTCGACCATCGCGTCGCGGTACCGCCCGGCGCGCGAGAACCACTTCCCGCGCGCGACCTGCCACTTGGTGAACCGGCGCGCGGCGCGGAACTCGCCGCATGCCCGCAGCACCTTGCGGAACGTGACCTGGTCTTCGTCGGTGCGCACCGGGTACACGAACTTGTTGATCCGCACCGAGGCCCGGCTCGCCTCCACCTGGCGCGGCTCGAGCTTCCACGGGCACTCGGCGGTCTTGCCGTCACCGTCGAACCGCACGAGCGGCTCCGGCAAAGGCTCCGGGAGCTCTGGCTCCGGGGGCTCCGCCACCGGCTCGGGCTCCGGGGGCTCGGGCTCCGCCACCGGCTCGGGCTCCGGCACCGGCTCCGGGGGCTCCGACCCAGGGCGGTCGCCGGGAGGCGGAGGCACCGGCGCCACGTACCACCGAGGCACCTCCAGCGCCGTCGGCTCGGGGGTGAGCAGCTCGTCGGGGAACGAGGCGCCCTGCTGCCACCAGGTCGACACGACCACCCCGCGCTTGTCCACCAGCTGGCCCAGGTGCTCACTGGTCGCGACCGCCACCGGCTCGCGGATCAGGAACCCGTCGAGCAGCACCCCGCCGCCGCGCGGCGCCGCCAACCCGCCCTCCGCCCGGACCGCCGGGGGGTCCGCCACCTGCTCGAGCATCGTGAAGAACGACTCCGGCATCGGGACGTCGGCCGGCCACGGCGCGCCCCCCACCGTCTGCCGCGCGAGCAGGCCCCACACCTCGACCTCGTCGGTGTCCTGCGCGAAGAACCCGACCAGCGCGAGCTGCCGCGCGAGCCGCCCCACGTCGTCGGGGGTGGCGGGCACCCGGGCGCACCGGAGCTCGTACACGAGGGCGTCGAGGATCCGGTCGGCGCGGGTGCCGTCACCAGCGATCAGCGCGTCGTCGACCCCGTCCATCGCCTCGCGCCACTCGGCCACGGCGAGCTCCCCCGGGCAGACCTCCGTCTGCCCGAACGCGCTGCCGATCACCCACTGAGTCCACCACACGCGCCGACGTATCCGCTCAGCGCACCTCGAACCGCCCCACCTCGGCGCACCGCTCGTCCGGCGTGCCCGGAGACGCACACGCCTCGGCGCGCCAGCTGCCGGGCGCGGACCCGGCCGCGATCGCCGCGTTCAACCGATCGACGGTCCGACCGATCGCGCAGTGCCGCACCCCGTCGACGCCCTTCTTCGGGCAGCTCTTCGGCTCGAGCGCGGGCGCGCCGGCCCCGTCGAAGTACCGGACCCCCACGGTGGCGGTGGATCGGGTGTCGAACGCGACCCACTGGTGCTCGGAGTCGTTCCACACCCGCACCGTGCCGGCCTCGATCCACGAGCCGTCGACCGCGGGGGACACGACCGCCGGGGCGACCTCGATCGCCGGGGCCACTGCGGGCGCGTCAACCGCCGACGGAGCCACGACCGCCGCTGCGTCTGGTGCCACGACCGCCGCTGCGTCCGGCGCCACGACCGCCGGCGCCACGACCGCAGCCGGAACCGTCGCGGGCGGATCCTGCACGCTCACCGGAGGAGCGGACTCCGCTGCAGCCACCGGCGTGGACGGGGGCAGCGTGTGCTCGGTCGGGCCCTGCAGCGCCCACACGATCGCGGCCGCCGCCGCCGAGCAGCCGAGCCCCACGCCGAGCGAGCCGAGCATCACCCGCCGGCGCCGCCGCGCGAGCTCCGCCTCGGCCTTCACGCGGGACTCCACGTACGCCTGGCGCCGCTGGTCCGACGTGTTTCTCCAGCTACCGAGCGCCGAATCGGTCTGTCTGACCTTCTGCGCGAGCTTCTCCGGGTCCTGATAGATCGGCGGGCTCGCGGGGTACGCG
>JBEBJC010000096.1:0-14625 GCA_040080105.1 Myxococcota bacterium | reverse complement strand
GATCGGGGTCGATCGGGTCGACGAGCGGGGGGTGCGGCTGCGGTTCGAGCCGTCGGCGGCCCGCGCGTTGGCCGACCTGACCGGTGCGGCGGCGGGCCAGACGGTGGTGGTCGGCGCGAACGGGCGGGCGCTGCTCCACCTCGCGGTGCGCGAGCCGCTGGGCGCGACGGGGAAGCTGTTGCTCCCGCTCGGGTCGTATCGGGAGGCGGAGGCGCTCGGCGCGACGGTCGCGCCGTGGGCGGGGTGGGTCGCGCCGCTGTCGGTGGAGCCGTTCTAGGAGCTTCAACGCCCGAGGAACAGGTTCGTCGCCAGCGCGTGCACCCAGGTGTCGCCGGTGTCGCGCGCCACGTACACGCCGAGGTATCCGACCTCGACCCGCCCGGCGTCCAGCGGGAGCGCGACGCCGGCGAACGCCCGGTTCTGGTCGAACCCGGCCACGGTGGCGTCGGTGGCGACGAAGCCCCAGAACGGCTCTTCGGTGAGCACGATCGCCCGGCCCTCGTCGAACGGGACCGCCACCCGGCCCCACAACCGCCCGCGCAGGCCGATCCCCGAGTCCCCCGACACCGAGCGGACCTCGAACCGCGGCCGCACCGCCAGCTGGAGCGCGTCGGACTTGTGGCTGACCACCAGCTGCTGCCACAACCGGTGCTCCTGGCCGAGCGTGTCCTCCGCCCAGGTCGGCACCCACGCGTAGCCGAGCGAGGCCTGCAGCCCCGGGGTGACCGCCCAGCCGACGGACGGTCGGAACAGCCCGACGAACGCGGCCCCGCTCCGGCGGAAGTGTGCTTCCACCGTCAGCTTCGCGCGTGCGCTCGGATCGAGCTCCGCGGTGGTGACCACGGACGACCACACGCCGGCGTCCGGGGTCGGCGCGGCGAGGGCGAGGGCGGACCAGAACACGGGACCTCCGGGTGCCCCTTCGACCTACCCTGCTCTGGCCGCGGTTACTGCACCGGATCGGCGAGCACCAACGTGAGCGTCGCGTCGCCGCTGGTGGCCAGCGTGTCGTGCACCAGCGCCGGCTTGGTGAGGATCGCGTCGGCCGACAGGTGGAGCCGGGCCTCGGCGTCGGTGTCGCGCACCACCACGAACGGCACCTCGGTCACGCAGGTCGGCTCGCCGCAGTCGGGGAACACCCCGTCGAGGTTCAGGTCGGCGAACGTGCCCGAGGGCGAGAACGCCAGCTCGGGGTCGGCGTCCGGGTAGTCGAGGATCGGGTCCTCGTCGATCGAGGACTCGACCGTCATCCTGAGCGTGTGCCCGACGACCTCGTCGGGGAGCGCCGCCGAGTCGTAGGTCAACACCGCCACCCCTTCGAGCTCGAGCGTCCCCTCCGCGACCCACACCCGCTCGTCGGCCGTGGGGGCGTACACCCACGCCTCCGACATACAGCCGCCGCTCACCACCATCGAACCGAACAGCACCGCGCGCATTCACCCTCCGCCTCCACGAAGTGCAAACGGGGTGCCACCCAGCGATGGCCGCGCAGCCGCGCAGCCGGGGGGAGGGGGGCCGCGGACCGCGACGTGGGTGTCTCGGTGGTCCGGCGGGTCTCACCCACGAGACCCCGGTCGCGCCGGCGAGACGGATCTCGCCTGAAAACAAAGGAACAACCAACATCCGAACCGGTCCGCGGGCTGCACTGGAGGCGCCGCGGAGGTTCTGATGACGATCCTTTCGCTCGCGCTCTCGTCCGCGTTCGCCGTGCAGTACGCCGGAAACCCGATCCTCGACTTCCGCGTCGACCGCCCCGCCGGTGACTACGTGGAGGGGGCGGTCACGTTGTCCAAGGTCCGGGTGAGCCACTGCGGCGGCGGGTTCACCGACGTGAGCGTCGGCCAGGCGCTCGACCCGGTGCAGCTGCAGTCGGTCGCGATCCCCGCCGGCGACCACTGCGCGGTCACGTTGTACTGGTCGACCGCGCTCGACGTGGACGGGCCCGCGTACACCGTGCGGTACTCCCAGAGCACCACCACCGTCGCGCTCGCGACCGACATCGCCCCGACGCCGCTCACCCCGTACGTGGTGGTCGCGGGCACGATGAGCGGCAGCGGGCCGTGGCTACTCCTCGACATCGACTGAGTCGGTGGCCTCGGAGCACGGGAACAGCTGGACCGTCGCCAGGTACACCCGGGTCTTCGGGCCCGGGTCGGCGGCGGCCAGCGCCACCACCTCCTGCTCGATCTCGCGGAACCGCAGCAGCAGCCGCTCCACCCCAGCCTCCGACAGCGCCATCGTGACCACCCCGCCGCGCCGCTCGGTCGGCCGGCGGTGGAGCGAGGCGCCGGCGAGGCCCAGCACGGCTTCGTGCAGCGACGCCACCGCGACCGCCGCGCGCCGGCGCAGGTCGGGCGGCATCAACACCGAGCGGACCTCCCACCCCCCGGCGGGGCAGGGCCGCACCAGGTCGGCCGCGCGCAGCCGCTCCCACAGCGCGGCGACGTCGGGCGGTGGGACCGGCGGCACCAGGTGGCGCCCGATCCACGCGGGGTCGGCCCGGAACCCGGCGCAGCTCGCGAGCTCGAGGATCGCGTTCGCGCGCCAGTCGGACTGCAGCTCGACCACGTCGATCTGGGGCGACGGGGCCGACAGGTGCGCGAGGGTGGTGCGCACCACGACCTCGGCCGCGATCCGCGCCCGCGCGTTGGGGGACTCGAGGTCGACCAGCGCCCCGAACCACGCCCGGGCCTCGGGCGTGTCGCACACCACCGCCGCCAGCCGCTCGACGTGCTCGGTCGCCTCGAGCGAGCGGCGCCCGGTCAGCCACATCGACAGCTGCCCCTCCGACACCCCCGCCGCCTGCGCGAGCTCGCGCTGCGACATCGCCCGCTCGGTGAGGGCGGCCTTCACCAGCTCCCGCCAGTCCAGGTACTCGGTCGCGTCCACCGGGTGCGGAGATACCACGCGGGTACCGCTCGCGCGTGCCTGAACAGGTGTGCGGGACGGCCAGTTCGGGCCTGCCGCGGCCCTGGTGGCGGCTGTACGGTCGAGGTCGAGAGGTGCCCGTGACCCGCGATCAGATCGTCGAGCGGTACCGGCGGTTGCCGGTCCCGCTGCTGCTGCTCGGGCCGAGCGGCGTCGGCAAGACGCACCTCGCGCGCCAGATCGACCCGGGCCTGTTGCGGGTGAACTGCGCCGAGCTGTCGGACGAGCTGCTGGCGGCGGAGCTGTTCGGCACCGTGCCGGGCGCGTTCACCGGGGCGACCGCGCGGCCGGGTCTGGTCGAGGCGGCCCGGACCCTGTTCCTCGACGAGGTGGGTGAGCTCGGCGACGCGGCCCAGGCGAAGCTGCTCGCGGTGCTCGACGACGGCCGGTACCGCCGGGTGGGGTCGACCGAGGTCCGCCACACCGCCGTCCGGTGGATCTTCGCGACCTGGCGCGACCCGCACCGCTGGATGCGCCGCGACCTGCACGACCGGCTCGGGTTCGACGTGGTGCGGGTGCCTCCGTTCACCGACGACGACCTGCGCGCCGCGGTCGACGGGTGGGTCGACGCGTGGGGCGCCCGGTTCGGCGCGCGGCTCCGGCTGCGACCCGAGGTGGTCGACCAGCTGGTGGCGAGCGGAAACGGGGCGGCCCGGCGCGTGTACAAGCGGCTCGAGCACGCGTGTGGCACCGCGGTCCTGCGCGGCTCGTCGCGGGTGGAGCTGTGTGACCTTCCGACCGAGCCGCCGCGGGCCCACCCGATCGATGGGGCGGTGCGGGAGGTGTTCGACGCCGCTGACGGCGACGCCGAGCGGGCGGCGGCGCTGCTCGGGGTGTCGCGGGCCACCGCGTTCCGGTGGCGCAAGCAGCTCGGCTACCGCCGATAGGCCGCGAGCGCCGCCTCGAGCTCGGCCGCGACCGCCTCGCGCAGCCACTCGGGCGCCTCCACCACGACCTTGGGACCCCACTGCAGCACGAACGGCAGCAACTCCTTGCCGGTGACCCACATCGTGAGGCGCACCTGGCCGTCGCGCAGGGCCTCGAGCCGCTGGCTCGGGTGAAACGTCCGCTCGCGCACGTACATCGCGCGGTCGGCGGCGAACCGGAGCACCACCTCCTGCGGGTCGTCGTGCTCGGGGTCGGAGGTGAGGCCGAACCGGTCGCGCAGCCACGCGTCCACGTCCCAGTCGGCCCGGCGCGGGAACGGGTCGCCGAGGGCCACCGACCGCACCCGGTCGACCGCGTACGCGTACGCCTTCGCCGAGCCGTCGAAGTGCCCGACCACGTACAGCGCGCGCTTGTACACCAGCAGGTTCGTGGGCTCGAACCCTGGGAACGTGCGCTCGCCCTGCGCCGCGTCGTAGGTCAACGAGACCCGCAGCGAGCCGCGCGCCGCGGCGAGCAGGTCCGCGACCAGCGGCCCGCGCGGCTCGTACGTCCGCGACGGCTCGGCCACGTACCGCACCACCTGCTCGAGGCTCGGTTCGGGGCCTTCGTCGTACAGCGCGGTGCCGGCGAGGAACCGGGTCACTTGCCGCCCCACCACCCACGCGAGCTGGTCGGGGTCGGGCAACCCGCGCACCAGCAGGTCCGGGCTCACCTCGTACGCCCGGTGGGGGGTCCCGTCGTCGACGATCCGCACCAGCTGCGCGTCGGTCAGCGCGCGCAGGTCTTGGCGCATCTGGCGCTCGGTGACCTCGAACCGGCGCTCGAGCTCGGCCCGGGTGGTGCGCCCCCGCGCGAGCAGCTCGCGCACGATGCCCGCGAGGCGCACCCGCGGCACCGGCTCGTCGTTCTTGCTCCGACCGCGGCGGCTCGGCATCAGCACGAGGGCTCGGCGCGAGCCGAGGGGGCCAGCGCCATCGTCACGTGCACCACCCGGTCGCCGTCCGCCGACTGCGCCAGGCGCTGCACCTCCGACCACAGCCGGCGCAGGTCGGCGAGCCGGCTCTCGGGCACCGCCACCGTGTAGCCCAGGAGCTCGGGCTCCGGCGTACCCCGGCGCGCCCGCAGCGCCGCGAGCCGCCCCCGCGCGAGCTCGGCCAGCTCGGGGCTCGGCGCCTGCGCGGCGGCGACCAGCGCCCGGAAGTACGCCGCCGCCTCTCCTTCGAGCCCGAGCGCGCGGCAGAACAGCCCCACCCGCTCCTCGGCGATCGGCCTTCGTCCGCTGATCACGTGCCGGAGCGCGCTCGGGTCGGTCGTGCCGAGCCGGTGCGCGAACCACCGGTGGGACACCCGCGCGTCGTGGCGGCGCGCTTCGGCGAGCCAGTCCGCGAGGTACGCGCGGTGGTCCGCGTAGTCGAACACGTCGAGCGCGATCTGACCGCGGTTCATGGGGCCTCCTGCCGGTCCAGGCTACCGATCGGACGCCCCGCGCCGAAAACCGAGCGTTCACGCATCGTGAATCCGAAGGTCGCTCCAGCGATCTCGCAGGACCGCCTCCCGGGGGTCGATCAGTCGTGCAGCGCGGTGCGCATCCACGCCACCGCGCGGGCGCGCCGCTTGTACACGGTGTCGCGGGCGCGGGCGCGGGCGCGCTCCGAGTGGTCCCCGCGGGTCGACAGCTCGGCGTCGACCAGGTCGGTCAGGGTGCGCTCCCCGAGCGCGTGTGCCTCGATCAGCGTGCGTACCGCGTCCGGCGCGAACCGGAGCGCCGCCCGGATCTGCGCGAGCTCGATCCCCGCGTCCACCTGCTCCCACGGGTCGGTGACCAGCGACGGCTCGAGCGGAGCGGTGGGGCGGGCGCGCCGGAGCTCGTCGATCGCGAGGTGCACCGCGACCCGGCGCGCGAACGCACCCGGGAACGACACCCCGGTCGACAGCGCGCACCGGAGCACCGCCTCCTGCTCGATCTCCTCACACACGGCGTGGGGCAACCGACCGCGGTACGGCCGGAGCGCCGCTCGTGCCGATCGCGCCAGGTCGGCCCAGAGGGCGGGTTCACGAGGCGCAGCGGGGGGCATCCGCTTCGACGCGGACTGTCGCGCGATCATCGGCGCGCTCCTGCGGGGTGGGGGGGTGCCCGAGTGTACCGGGTTCGCCCAACGCGCCCGCCCCGCCCGCCTCACGTTCCGTAGGCGGCCCCGCCTACGGGTCCGGCTGGCGGTGACCTCTCGTGACGCCGGCGCTCGAACGAACCCGCGTCTGGGGGCGTCAGGGGGAGCGTGAGGAGGACGAGATGAGGAACCTGATGCGCGCCGCTGCTCTGATCGCGACACTGGCGGCCCCGGCGTCGTCGGCCTTCGCAGGGACCGTGTTCGTCGCTCGGCCGCCGGTGGTCCGGATCGCCCCGCGGATCTCGGTCGCCACCCCGACCGTCCACCTGTCGTTCGGGTTCGACCCGTGGAGCCCGCGCGCGGTGGCGATCGCCCGCCCCGGCTTCGTGTGGATCCCCGGCCACTTCGACGCGTACGGTGGCTGGACCCCGGGGTTCTACCGCCCGATCGAGGCCCGCCCCGGGATGGTGTTCGAGCCCGGCTACTGGGTCGCCGGGACGTACCACGAGGGCTACTGGCGGCCCGCCTACGCCCAGCACCAGCGCTGGGTCCCCGGCCACTACAACGCCCGCCGCGGGTGGGTCGCCGGCCACTGGTCGCGCTGACCTCGGGTGAACACCGCGGTCCCCGGGTGCACCCGCCGCTGGGAGGTGCACGATGTGGTGGATGGTGGGGTGTGGGGAGCCGACGGAGCCGACGGAGCAGACCGAGCCGACCGAGCCGACCGACGGTGAGACGAGCGACACCGGGGCCTCCGGGAGCGGGTGCGCCGGCCCGCTCACCGGGTGGTCCGAGGTCGATCTGCCCGGCGCGCGCGAGTCGATGGCGGTCGCGACCGACGGGGTGCGCGCGTACTCCCTCGGCGGGTGGACGCCGACCGGCGCCACCACCGAGGTGTGGGCGATCGACGGCGTCGCGGACGGCGCGCCATCGTTCGTCGTGGCCCCATCGCTGCCGGGGCGGCGCGAGCACGGGATGGGGGCGGTCGCCGCCGGGCGGCTGTGGCACCTCGGCGGTGACGACGGCCAGGTGTTCACCTCCACCGTGTGGTCGGCCCCGCTCGACGCCGGCGTCGTCGGCGCGTGGGTCGAGGCCGAGCCCCTGCCGACCCCGCTCGGGTTCGCGGCCGCCGCGGTGTGGGGGGACCACCTGTTCGTCGTGGGCGGTCTCGGGTCGTGGTACGACGGGCCCGTCGACGCCGTCGTGCGGTTCGACCCGCGCCCGGACGGCACCTACACGCTCACTCCGCAGCCCCCGCTGCCCGAGCCGCGGTTCGGCGCCGGGATCACCGTCGATGGTGACACCGTGTGGGTGGTGGGCGGCGCCTCCTCGTTCTTCGGCGACGCCGCCGGGGTGTGGCGGGCCGAGATCGGCGCGGACGGCGCGCTCGGCGAGTGGCAGGACGCGGGCGAGCTCCCCGAGCCCCTGGTGACCCCAGCGGCGACGGTCGTCGACGGACGCCTGGTGGTGGCGGGCGGGCTCACCGGGTGGAGCGAGGGCAGGCAGAAGGTGTGGGGCGCGACCGACGACGGGTTCGAGCGCCTCGACCCGCTGCCGTCCGCCCGCATCGGCCACGGCAACCTGCGGGTCGGGGACGGGTGGCTGCTGCTCGGCGGGTGGACCGACTGGCAGTCCGGCCCGATGTACACCACCGCAGTGATCGCGGGGGTGTGCCGGTGAGTGCCCGAGTCACCGGGTCGCCGGGATCGGCGTCTGCTGCCCGTCCCGCACCGTGACGTCGACACCGTCGGGGCCGAGGTGGGTGGTGCTCGGCCCGTCGAGGTGCACGGTGATCGACGGCCCGGCGGACGGCACGGTGAACTGTCCCTGCAGATCGGTGTGCACGACCCACGACGCACCCGCGCTCGTGATCCGCGTCCCGATCGCCGGCCAGCCGTCCGGCCGCACCAGCACGCCGTGCAGCGACAGCTCGCGGGTCTCCGGGTAGCCGTCGTACACCACCTGCGCGGGCTCGGTCGAGCGGTCGAGGGGCACCCGGGCGAACATCGTGGCGAACCGGACGAGGAGCTGCTGCCCGTCCGGTCGGACCACCACCTCGCGCACCCCGCCCCCGGTCCACGCCCACTTCAGCCTGCCCTGGGCGTCGCGCACCTCGAACCCGGCGTCCGACCAGCGGGCGACGACCGCGCCGTCGTCCGAGCGGGACACCGCCGGGAGCGGGTCGTCGGCCGATCCCGCAGGACGGAGCAACGGGAGCGCGCCCTGCCACCACTGCAGCGCGGACGGCGCCGACGGGAGCGGCGTCACCTGGACGTACCGGAGCCGACGCGCGAGCGGCCCTCGACCGAGGTCGCGCATCGCCGCGAGCGTCCAGCCCTGCTCGGGGGCGAGGTCGGCCAACCACGGACACGGCTCGGCGTGCCCGGAGGCGCAGCCCTGCTCGATCAGGACCCGCCCCCACGGGTCGAGCGGGTCCTGCCGCTCGCACCGCTCGCCGCGCGCGCAGGCGTGCAGGCGGAGCCACGGCGCGAGGTCGGACGGGACCTCGTCGGCGGCTTCGGCGCAGGTGTCGGGGTTCGTGGTGCACCGGCGCAGCGCCTGGTGGTCCGGGCCGGTCCACAACCGACCGAGGACCTCGCCCGACGGGCGCCGCACCTCGTAGCCGATCCCGGGGACGAACGTCCCGTCGAGCTTGAACATCCCGCAGGTCGCGGTCGGGCGGACCTCGCAGCTGAGGTCGACCCCGTCGCGCGCCACGCACAACGGCCCGTTCTCGCGCCCTGCGGCGGACACGCTCACCGGGCCGCCCGGCGCGGCGCTGTGGGTGGCGCACGACACCGTGAACCGAAGCGCGCCAGGGTCCGGGGCGGTGGGGGTGGGTCGGCAGTTCACGTCGACCGCGGTCACCGAGCACACGCTCATCGGGGTGGCGTACGCGACGGCGCTCGGCAGCAGCATGTGGACCCTCCGGGGTCGCGTTGGACGCCCCGCCGACCGCGGGATTCGACCGCGCTCGGACAAGCGCCGCGTCGCGGGGCGGGTGATGTTCGGTGCCATGCTTCGAATCGCCGTGATCGCGGACTCCCACTTCCACCCCGCCGGACGGCCGACCCAGGCGGCGTACCCCTCCGACGCGGAGTTCAACGCCCGCAACGCCGCGGCGGTCGCGCGGGTCCGCGCCGCCGCCCCGGACCTGGTGATCCACCTCGGCGACGTGGTGCACCCGATCCCCGGGCTGCCGGAGCACGAGCGGGCGCTGGGTGTCGCCCGGCAGACCTACGCCGAGCTCGGGGTCGAGCTGCTGGTGGTCCCGGGAAACCACGACGTGGGGGACAAGCTGCATCCCTGGGCGCCGGCCCCGTCGGTGAGCGACGCCAAGCACGCGGTGTTCCGCCGCTGGTGGGGCGAGCCGTGGTGGAAGGTGGAGTTCCGTGGGCTGACGTTGGTGGGTCTGGACAGCCCGCTGTTCAACTCCGGGCTCCCGCTGGAGCAGGCGCAGTGGGACTGGCTCGACACCGCGCTGGTCCCCGGGCGCCGCACGTTCGTGTTCCTCCACTACCCCCTGTTCCTGCTCACCCCCGACGAGCCCGAGCACTACGACAACATCGCCGAGCCCGCCCGCACCCGGCTGCTGGAGCGGTTCGCCCACGCCGGGGTGGAGGCGGTGTTCGCCGGTCACGTGCACCACCCGTTCTGGAACCTGCACCGGGGCACCGACTACTACCTGCTGCCGTCCACCGCGTTCGTGCGGCCGGAGTACTCCGAGCTCGGGCGGGTCGGCCCGGGCGACGAGCACGGCCGCAACGAGGTGCAACGGCTCGGCTTCGGCGTCCTCCACGTCGATCCGGAGGGGCACGAGCTGGAGTGGATCCGCACCGGAGGCGCGACCACGGTGGAGCCGGGGGTCGGCCCCGCCGCTCCTCCCCGGTGCCCGCTCGGGCTGACGCTGCGCCACGCGTGGGACGCGGTGCTCGACCTGCCCGCCGACGGCCTCGACCCGTTCCGGCGCAAGCGCGCCCGCAACGACCTGGTGCTGCTGGCGGTGCTCGAGCTCGGGGTGCGTCTGCTGCGGCTGCCGTTCGACGACCTGCGGTGCGCCACCACCCGCGAGCGGCTGCAGCGCTTGGCGCGGCGCGGCGTGCAGGTGGTGCTGTTCACCGCGGACGTGCTGCAGGACGAAGACGTCGAGCTGGTGCAGTCCGAGAGCCGCTGGGTGCGCGCGGTGGAGTGGATCCGCCCGCGGGCGGCGCTCGACGCCCCGCTGCCCCGCCTGGCCGTCCCGAGCTGGGTCGCCCCGTACGGACGCCACTCGTCGGAGTCCGGCGCCTACTTCAGCCACTTCGCCCCGCTGGGGTTCCTCCCGGACGACCCCGACCTGTCGCGGGTCCGCGCCGACGGGGCGGTGTTCCGGCTGGAGGAGACGGCCGAGCCGAACGCCGTGTTGGAGCGGATCGCCGCCCGGACCCCCGGGCTCGAGGCAGCGGTGCTGGCCCTCACCCCCCGGGCAGGCGAAGGTGTGGCGTTCGTGGACGACGCGGCCCTGTCGGCGCGGGTGGTCGACCTCGCCCGCGCGGCGGCGGCCCACCCGGCCCTGCCGGTGCTGCTCGACACCACCGTCGATCACGACCGCGGCTACTTCCCGCGGATCGGGCTGGTGGACCGGGCGGGCAACCCGCGCCCGGCGTTCTGGGCGCTCCGCGCTTCCAGCTGAGGCTGGGATCAGCCGGTCGAGACGTACAGCTCGAGCGGGCAGTAGTCGAGCCCGTCGACCCACACCGCCGGCGTGACCTCGACCTCGTACGTGCCGGTGTCGTTGCGGCCGGACTTCCCCCCGTACCACACCGCGCCGCCGTCGCCGGTGACCAGCTCCTCGTGCACCCCGCCGCGCGGGTCGGTCACCCGGAGCCAGTACTGCAGGCCGTCGCCCACGCGGACCGCCCGGACCGACACGTGGAACGAGTCGAACAGCCCGTCGTGGGCGTACACCCGGAGCCGCTCGCCGTCGGTCTGGTCGCGCGACACCAGCCGCACCTCGCCGTGGACCTCGGCCGCGTCGCTCTGCTCGTACGCGTCGTCCACCGGGCGGCGGGTCAGCCCCTCGTCGACCTCGCCGTCGCAGTCGTTGTCGCGGCAATCCGGGCGCTCGCGCGCGCCGGGGTACACCTCGGCGTCGACGTCGTTGCAGTCGCCGGCGAGCTCGGCCAGGCCGTCTCCGTCGTCGTCGTACGCCACCGTGCCCTCGTCGATCTTCCCGTCGCAGTCCTCGTCGACCCCGGTGGGCTGCAGCTCCTCCTTGCGGGGGATCGTCGGGTCGCTCTCGTCGCAGTCGAGGGTGCCGTCGTACAGGTCCGAGTCGCCGTCACAGTCGAAGTCGACCCGCTCGATCGACGGGACCCCGTCGCCGTCTGCGTCCGGCAGCGACAGCGCGCCGGGGTGGATCGCCGCGTTCGCGTCGTTGCAGTCGGTCCCGCCGCTGCCCGCCGCGACGAACCCGTCGTGGTCGCCGTCGCGCCCGTCGAGCCCGTCACAGTCGTCGTCCTTGCCGTTGTGATCCACCTCGAGCGCGCCGGGGTGCACCGCGCGGTCGCGGTCGTCGCAGTCCCCGCCGCGGCACGACAGGAAGCCGTCTCGGTCCACGTCCTCACACGGCGGCGACACCGCCACCGACCACGGCGCGGTGGCGAGCGGCCGGCCGTCGGTCGACAACGTCACCACCAGCGTGTGCGGGCCGACCGGGAGGTCGAGCGGGACGCTGGTGAACGCGCCGTCCGGGGGCGCCGCCCGCAGCGAGCGGGCGCCTTCGGTCACGGTGAGCCACAGGCGCGCGGGGTCACACCGGGGGTCGACCGCCACCTCGAGCGGGCCGACCTCGCGCTCGGGCGCCTCGAGCGGGCCGGAGACCGAGATCGGCGGCTCGGTCGGCACCCGCACCCGCACCGGCTCGCTCTCGAGGAACCACCACCGCGCGCGCAGCTCGACCGCCCGGCCCACGTACGCCTCGAACGGGGCCTGGCGCTCGCCTGGGCGCACCCGCAGCGCCTGCCACGGCTCGCCGTCGAGCGACACCGACACCGCGCGGGGGAACACGCTCTCGCGGGTCTGCACCACCCCGCGCACGAACCCACACGGGTCCGCCTCCACCGACGACAGCTCCACCACCGGGCGGGCGAGCGCGCTCGACATCGAGACCAGCAAGAACGTCATGAGGAGACGTTCACCCGTCGCCCGGGCCCGGCGCGATGACGCCCGGTGATTGCATCAAATGGCGCCACCCGGCCGCAGATACCCCCGGAGCAGGAGGTCGAGATGTGGCTGCTGTGGGGTTCGGCCGCGCTCGCGGGCACCGACGTGCTGTCCGAGAAGGCACACGTCGAGCTGGAAGCTGGGTTCTACGCGGGTGACCGCTCGCTCGGCGTCGCGCCGTTCGAGCTGGTGGGGCCGGACGGGCGCCCGATCGCCGGGCTCGACGGGCCGTTCGCCGAGTACCCGCTGCGCGACGCGCTGGTCGCTGGACCGCGGCTCGAGCTGCGGGTGGTCGATCCGCCGCTGCGGGCCTCCCTCGGCGTGGCGGCGGTGTTCCCGGAGTGGGACGTGGCGTCGCCCGAGGTCGCCGAGACCGGCGTGGCCGGGCCGGTGGTGTCGTCGGTGCGCGGCGCGGCGATGTTCGACGGGGTGTCGACGATCGGGCTCGAGCTGCCGACGGGCCTGCTCGTCCCGTTCGCCGATCTGGTGGGCACGGTGCACGTGACCGACCTCGCGCTCGAGGTCGACGGGGTGCCGGCCACGTTCCGCTCGCGCAGCTTCTCCCTCGGCGCGCGCGGAGGCGTGCGGCTGCAGGTGGGCAAGCACACGTTCGCGCAGGCTGCGGGGGAGGTCACCCCGTTCGGCCCGAGCCGGTGGGGCGCCACGGTCGGGGTCGGGGTGGCGCTGTGACGTCCGTCACCCCCGCCGGTTGTATCGAGGTGTCCTCTGGGGCGTCCGGGGTCGGACGCCGCGAACTACCGGGGTGGACCACTCGGAGGTCCCGATGTTCGTCCGTTCCCTGTTCCCGTGGCTCCTCGCCGGCTGCTCGACCTACCTCCCCGGGGTCGAGCGTGACCCCGCAGGCCTCGCCCAGTCCCTCGTCCCGTCGGTGGCGGCCGACCCGATCCCGGCCGGCGGCGGACCGGTGACCGTGTGGGCCGACGGCCTGGTGGCGGGCGACGTGGTGAAGTTCTACACCGCGACGAAGCTCGGCGCCGGCCCCTGCTACGTGAAGCTCGGCGGGCTGTGCCTGGACGTGGTGAAGCCGAAGCTGCTCGGCAAGGCCACCGCCGACGCCGCCGGCCACGCCGAGCTGCTCGGGGTGTTCCCGGGCGTGTTGGTGGCGGGCCAGGTGGTGTACCTGCAGGTCGCGGTCGCGCGGGGTCCCGGCGGGGTCGACTCGGTGCTGAGCCCGGTGGCCTCGGTGATCGTCGGCGCGGTCGACGCCGACGGGGACGGGCACGACAGCTCGACCGACTGCGACGACGCCGATCCGGCGGTGTTCCCGGGCGCGCTCGAGCGATGCAACGCGGTCGACGACGACTGCGACGCCGCCACCTCGGAGGACGGGCTGGTCACGGTCGAGGTCACCAACTACTCCACGATCGGCGAAGCGGTGCTGCACTCCCCCCCGGGCTCGACCGTGTCGGTGTGCGCCGGCACCTACGTGGAGAACCTCGACCTCGACTTCGACGTGACGCTGGTGGGCGTCGCGGGCGCGGCCGAGACGGTGATCGACGGCGGCGGGTTCACGGTGATCTCGGCAAACTCGGCGGCGAATCAGTGGATCGAGGGGTTCACCGTAACCAACGGGGGCTACGGGGTGCACGTGTCCAGCCTGATCGGCGCCGGGGCGTTCACGCTGAAGCACGCGGTGGTGACCGGCAACCAGACGGGGTTCCAGTACACCGTGACCAAGGACTCGGGGGGCACGTTCCTGCTGGAGGACGTCGAGCTGTCCGACGACCACGGCGCGATGGTGGGCGGCGGGGCGTGGATCGTGAACGGCAGCGGGGCGTTCGTGGACGTTCGGTTCCTGGACAACACCGCGCCCGACGGCGGGGCGCTGTACGTGTCGGCGCTCGACGACACGATCACGCTCGAGCGGTGCACGCTGCACGGGAACGTGGCCGACGACCACGGCGGCGCCGTGTACGTCGAGGTGTTGTCGAGCCCGATCGAGGTGGTGGACTCGGACTTCGGGGTGGGCGCGACCGAGAACCTCCCGGACGACGTGTACCTCGGCAACAGCTCGAACCCGAGCTACCCGTGGTTCCAGGACCACGAGACGTTCACCTGCTACGGCGGGTGCCTCTGAGGAGTGCGCGTGGCTGCTCCGTGGTGGGATCCGGTCGCGCGGGAGCGGTGGACCCAGGCGCCGCTGGCCGGCGCGGACCCAGGGTTCGAGCTGTGTGACACCTGCGCCGGCGGGAAGGGGTGCGGGCTCGACCCGCACCCGTACTGCTCGGGCTGGTGTCACACCTGCGGCGGGGCGGGCCAGTGGCCGCTCGACCCCGAGACCCCGTGGTTCGCGCCCAGCCCGCCGCTGATCGACGTGGATGCTCAGGCCAGGGCGCGAAACCCACCGCCGGAGGCGCCGCGATCGGCGCTCGCCCGGTGGCTCGATCGGCTGCGGCGGAGGTGAGGACCGCCGCCGCCGATCACTCGGGGATCAGGGGTGGTTCGTGGGACGGCCGCCGGGGGGGCCACCCGGAGG